>VFHF01000096.1 GCA_009392095.1 SAR202 cluster bacterium | reverse complement strand
TGGTTCAGTAACATCGGCTGTGGCAGGAGTCGGAGCTGCCTCTGTCGCTTGGGGTTCTTCCGGTGTTGGCTCCTCAGGTAATTCCAGGGACTCTACCATAGACTATACATTTCCTTTTACCAGCCGGTCTGGCTGGTTACGTCCGAGAGTCTGCCGCAGGACGACGGCGTGACCCGCAAAATCCCCGCCATCTGGCTAGTCTGACGCCTAAGCCGAAGCTAGAAAGAGGGTCGGGTTGATGCTTATCCAAGTATAACATAGCGTTTTTTGCCGGGCAATGAAACCAGGCTCGGCTGCAAGGGCGTATAGCAACCGCGTTTTTTGCCTACAAAGTTCCAGGCTATCCAATGCCGCCTAGTTAAACACCCTGTAGACAACGTTTAATCCGACTGCCCCAACCACCCCAGCCGCTAGGTCGTCGGCCATGATTCCCAGTCCGCCGGGCAGACCTTCGAAGCGCCGAATCGGCCACGGTTTCAGGATGTCCAGCACACGGAACACGATGAATGCCGCCACGAGCCAGGCAAAGGTCTTGGGCAGGAACAGGCAGGTGATCCACATCCCGGCGAACTCGTCCCAGACTGCCCTCTTGGGGTCGTAGTCGGCCTCAGTGATTAGAGTCTGGCAGGCCCATATCCCGACCAAGAACCCCAGTCCGCACAGAAGGAAGAATCCGATCGAATCTTCATCAAGGGGGGAGAAGCCGTAGAGCAGTACTGCAGCTAAGCTAGCCACGGTGGCCGGTGCGAGGGGGGCCAGACCAATGCCCATCCCGGTGCCCATGGCCCATCCGGCCCGGCTAAGCACGGTTGTCATTAGCCGTACCCAAGCCGGTGCAAGTCATCCTCACTCATGCCCAGATAATGCCCGATCTCATGCCAAAGGGTCACTTTGATCTCGTGTTCAGCCTCCGTCCTGCTGGAACAGCTTCGCAGAATGGGCTGACGGTAGATGGCGATGCGGTCCGGCAACATTGGGTCTCCGCCCTCTCGGTCAGTCAGTGGGACGCCGCTGTAGAGTCCAAAGAGAGTACCTTCCCCGCCCAATAGGTCTTCCTCGTCAGGTCCGGGCCATTCTTCGACCACCACATCCACGTTGTCCAGAGCCTGAATCACGTGGTCGGGCATCTCCCGGTACGCTTGGCGCACGAGCCGCACGAACTCCCGGTTGGTCATATTGATCAACTGGAAAGCCCAACCTGCGATCTGATCTTCTTCAGAATATCCATGTTCTGCTGGTCTGGGCCTTTGCCCTCGAAACCCGGAACTTCCAACAAGAATGGCACTTCGGCGAAAGCAGAATTGGCCATGATGGCGGCAAAGCCTTCTTCTCCGATGAAGCCATCACCAATGTTGTCGTGCCGGTCCACTCCGGAACCGCAGACCCGTTTGGAATCGTTGGCGTGGACTGCCGCTACGTTAGCGCTGCCAGGACCCGAGTCCAATTCAGCCAACATGGCCTGTATCCCCTGGGGATTGGTCAGGTCATATCCGGCGGCAAAGGCGTGCTGTGTATCCAGGCATATCTTCAATCGGGGACTGTCCACCGCGTCCAATATCCAGCCCAGTTCGTCGAACTTTGCACCGATATGCTGGCCCATGCCAGCCATGTTCTCCACTGCCAAACAAGGCCCCTCAGGAGCGGTGTCTAAGACAGTCTTGATGGCCTCGGCCGCCTGAGGTAACACTGCTTCAAAACCCCGGCCGCCGTGGCTCCCAGGGTGCACGATGACTCCGTCAGCCCCAATGTCAGCCGCCAGATTCATATAGTTGATCAATGAGTCGATGCCTTTCTGCAACGTTTCCTCGTTGGGCGTCCCCAGATTGATGAGATAGATGGCGTGTAGGAATACCGAGCCTATACCGGCGTTTATAAGACCCTGTTTAAAGCGCTCAATCTGCTCCCCAGGAACGGGTTTAAAGGCCCAAGCCTGGGGCGACGAGCCAAAGATCTGGATCGCCTCACAACCGATCTCCTGCCCTCTGGCCACCGCGTTGCTGATGCCTCCGGCCGTGGAAACATGGGCCCCGATCTTCATATGAACTCCCGATAAATTCCGACGCCTTCCAGCCCCCACCGAAACCCAATGCGAGCCTGTACAGGCCGGTCGAGCATCGCCAATTATACGTTAGCGCCGCATTGGCGGTATACGTTCTTAGGAATATAATCTGCCGGTATGAGAGCCCTTTCCGTGCAGAAATCTGGCGACTCGCCTGTCCTAGAGGTGATAGACGTACCCACGCCCGAAACCGGAGTTGGCCAAGCGCTGGTGCGGGTTACCGCTTGCGGGTTTTGCCACCATGACCGGTCGGTGATAGCCGGAGTTCTACGCAGGGGAGTCGCGCCGGGTATCATCCTAGGTCACGAGATTTCAGGGGTGATCGAAAAGACCGGCCTGAATGTCACCGGACTGACTAAGGGTGACCGGGTCGTCAGCATCCTCACTGACGCCTGTGGTAAATGCGACCGTTGCACCAACGGACGTGAGCACCGGTGCCGGTTCGGAGAGGGCATCGGGCACGGCTGCAACGGAGGGTTCGCAGAATTCGTTGCGCTCTCGGAACACAGTCTGGTGAAATTGCCTGAAGGGATCGACCCAATCGGTGCGGCGCTATTGTCTTGCCCCATGGGTGTCGCCCTCCAGGCGGTTGAGACAACTGCCCAGGTGGCCTTCGGAGAAACGGTGGTGGTCACAGGCGCGGGCGGTGGGCTAGGCACTCATGCCGTGCAAGCAGCGGCAGCGCTGGGTGCACGTGTCCTGGCGGTTTCTTCGTCTCTGGAAAAGGAGGATTCCCTGCGTGAGTTGGGCGCCGATGAGGTCTTGGGAGACGAAGGCATGGACTTCTCCGAGATGGTGATGGCCATGACTGAAGACGAAGGCGCCAACGTCGTGATTGACACCGTGGGCTCGGCCATGTTCCCCTCGACCCTCAGAAGCCTGGCCCAGTACGGCAGGTTGGTACTGCTTGGAGAGATACTGGGAAAGAGCGTCACTTTGAACCCAGCGGAAATCATCTTTCGCGACGCCCAAGTCTTGGGCGCAACTGGTGTTTCAAGAGCAACGGTGGAACGGGCGGCCAAATTGACGCTGGAAGGCAAACTACGGGCTGTTGTAGACTTGGAATTGCCCTTGGGGCAGGCCATCGATTCCTACCGAATGGTGTCCGAGCGTAGACCCACCGGACGCATCGTCCTATTGCCTGACGCCTAAGCGGGATGATCCTCCACTGCAGGTGGCTAACGGCCGATCAGGTGCCACAACATCGTGGCTGTTGCCGCCGGTTGCCGCCTAAAGAACCGGCCAATCTCTCCCCGGTCCCACATCACCAAGTACTGGCTGGCGATGAAGATTGAGCTGTAGGTCCCCGCAACCGCTCCGATAGCCAACACCAGAAGCAGCTCGCGGATGCTGTTGCCTCCGATGAATAACATGGCCAGCAATACCACCAAGGTTGTGATGCTAGTGTTCAGCGACCGTCCCATACTCTCCATGATGCTCAGGTTAACCATGGTTGCCAGGTCCCGGTCAGGACTGCGTGACACGTTTTCACGGATTCGGTCGAACACAACGATGGTGTCATTCACGCTGTAACCGGCCACGATCAACAGGCCAACGATAAACATGGAGTTCACTTCAAGGTTGATGACCCGGCCCAAGATCGAGAATATGCCGAGAATGATCAGCAGGTCGTGGACCAGGGCCAGAATGGCGCTAACCCCGTACCGGTGTGCTTTGGGCACGCGTCGGAACGCGTACCAAACGAAGAACAGGATAAAGACCGACGCGGCGGCCAAGGCATAGAAAGCCGTCTTAACCGTTTCTTGGGCCACGATGGGTGAAACAGTATCGAACTCTACCCGATCTCGTTCCATGCCCAAAAAATACTCTAGGTCGCTTTCAATGACCTCTCGCTCGGAAGGCTGATCACCGATGGCTTCTTTCAAGATCTCGGTCCTAATGAAGAAGTTAGTCCCGCCGATGCGCTGGATCAGCGCTTCGGAATGACCGAGCTCATTCATGCGGTTCCAGATGTCTTCCTCCTCCACCGGCTGGCGGAAGGTAACGTTCATCACCGATCCGCTGCTGAAATCGATGCCTGCCTTCAGGCCTGAATCCCCAGTGATCCAGCCCGGCGCGATAATCATGGATATGAGGCCCGGGATGATCACCATGGCAGAGACGACGAAGTACCAGCCTCGTTTACCTACAATATCTAGCACTAGCGCCCTCCTCTCGCCGCCGGGACCGGCGTCGCTTCCTGGTTGAAGCGCGACAATGGCTCCGGTGTAAAGAGGTTGATCTTTCCACCCAGACCGATCCACGCCATCAACTGCAACAGGTTCCGGCTAACGACCACGGCGGTGAACATGCTGACCGCAACACCGATGAACAGGCTGATGGCCACACCGGTTACTAAGCCGCCGCCGAGACGGTCGCCAAACCATAGCAGTACCAAACAAGTGATCATGGTGGAAATGTTGCTGTCCCGGATGGCCGGCCAAGCACGGCTGAATCCCACTTCCATGGATGAAGCCAATGTGCGGCCAATGCGGACCTCTTCTTTCATGCGCTCGAAGATGAGGATGTTGGCGTCAACAGCCATACCGATGGACAGGATGAAACCACCTATGTGTGCGAGTTCCAAGGTGATGGGAATCATCTTGAAGAATGCCAGGACTATGATGGTGTAGAACACCAGAGCGAAGGCCGCTACCACGCCGGCCATACGGTAGTAAATTATCATGAAGATGAAGACCAGCCCCAAACCTACCAAGCCAGCGATCAGACTGTTCTTCAGTGACTCTGACCCCAGCAGGGCATCAACATCGCTCTCTTGAATCAGCCTAAGCGGCACGTCCAAGCTACCGGATTCGATCTGGATTGCCAGGGAGCGGGCTTCCTCCCTGTTGAAGTTGCCGGAAATCACAGTGCGGCCATCGCGAATCCAGGCTCTGGCCACCGGGGCGAGTAGGGTCCGGCCATCCATGATGATTGCGATCCGTTTCGTCAACTGGGATTCAGCTGTGGATATGCGGCGGGTCAGGTCGGAAAAGATATCAGAGCCCCGGCCGTTGAACTGGAGGTTCACCACCCACCCGACTCCAACCTGGTTCGTGGATGCCTCGGCGCGAGACAGGTCATCACCGGTCAGACCGAGGTCAGCGTCGCTAAATGTCGTACAGGAGCTATCCGAACAAGTCCGCTCTTTGAACTCCAACAGCGCTGTCTGGCCGATCAACGCCTTTGCGTCGTCGATCCCGCTGGTTACACCAAATTGGGCCACCGGGCCAATCTCCGTCATCAACGCTGTGAGGGCGAGGCCTTGGATGTCGCTACTTACGGTGTTCGACCGAACCCGGTATAACAACCGGTCTCTGACGTCGATCTCAAAGTCTTCGTAACCAGCCTCGGCCAACACCCTCGGGAGTTCCGTTGCTATATCTACTTCCGGCGCGGGTGGGTCTGCCTGAGGATCAGGTTCGGCGAACAAAATCTCGGTGACCGAGCCACTTGCTCCGGGGAGCTGGACGATGATCCGGTCTTCACCGAATATCTGGATGATCGGCTCTTCTGTGCCGAACCTGTTGACCCGGCCCGTGATATTGTCCAGCACTCCCTTCATTTGGTCCAAGGTCGGTTCGTCGATGACGCTGGTTTCAAAGAGGGTGATCGGGCCATGGGCTTCCGCCAGGGCATCGTTCAGGCCGGTCCGTCTAGGGTCGTTATCTAACAGAATATCGGTCCGAATCTGGTATTTGTTTAAGTTGATCGGGATTACTTGCAGGCCTTCTAATTCGTCGTCGTCATCGCCAAACCGCAGGTCTTGCAATGTGGTGACCAGACCATTGATGGGGATTTCATCGGCAAAGGTGACTTCAAACTTGGTGCCGGTATCGGCCTGGTAGACAAGGTGGCCACCACCCGTAAGGTCGAGACCAAGTTTAAGCCCCAATGGCCCGGTGCCATCCCTCTCGATCCGAGGGAATCCGGGAATGTCGATATTAATATCTTTGAACCCAAGGGCGGCGATGGCGATGCCCAGGATCAGGATGATCGATATGGAAAGACGAATACTACGAGACCGCATCGGCTAATGTGGGCCTTCGCTCGGAAGCCCGCCATTTGAGCTTTCCGTAGCCAGTTGTTCGGCCAGATATCTCAGTGCATTAGCAGCCATTTCCAGGGCTTGCTCCTTGGTCTCGATCTCTCCAGCGGCCCGGGCTTCTTCGACACGTTCCAACACGGCGCCAATCTCTGGCCCCGGTTGAATCTTGAAATGGGTTAACAAGTCGTGCCCAGTAATGACGCGGGTGGACGTGGGGGAAACCGGCTCACTGGTGCCTACGTGGAGGATATGTCCAATCATTCTAGCATGGTTCAGCCATTCCTCATGTACCAACTCTGGGCCTTTTGCCGCCAGATAATCGGCCAAACTTAGGTACAAAGTGTCTATGGCGACGTCGCCCACATCCCGAAAATAGCGATGAATCGCCCGATTTGTAGGCCATTCGTCGCCGTCTTTCATACCGGCAGGGCGAAGGTGATGCTCCACCATCTTGGCCACCATCTCGATGCCTTTGGCGCTGACTCGTAGCTGAGTCAAGCGTTCAGTCGCGATCTCCGCGCCCTGCTCGGAATGGCCGAAGAACCTAGTGCGTCCTGTTTCGTCTTGGGTCTTAGTCTGGGGTTTGGCCACATCGTGGAACAGCGCAGCCAACTTCAACACGGTACCCCGTGTGTGACCGTCCGTGGCATGCTGGCTGAAGTGGGCCTCGCTATCCTGAGTCCAGGGCACGCAGGAATAGATAGGTGAGTTCTGATGCCCTTTCGTGATGAGTTCCGCTGCCTCGACCGCGTGCATCGTGTGTCCCCAAACGTCCCAATAATGCATATTCGGTTGATCAACGCCTTTGGCTGACTGGAGCTCCGGCACCACTTGGTCAAAGAGGTTAAAGTGGTCGAGCACTTCCAACTGCCCCTTGGCGCCGTCTAATGAAAGTATCTTCAAGAATTCCTCTCTGACCCGCTCCGGAGAGACATCGGCCAGCAACCGGGAATCGGCGGCGATCCGCTTGGAGGTGCCGGGCTCCACCCGAAACCTCAACTGTCCAGCCAAGCGAATGGCTCGCATCAACCGGCCCGGGTCGTCTTGAAAGACCTTTGGCCCTAACGCCCTTATGGTCTTAGTTGCCAGGTCAGCCCGGCCTCCTAATGGGTCGATCACCGACTTCATCGACGGCCAATCGGCCAAAGGAATGGCCATGGCGTTGACAGAGAAATCCCTCCGGCTTAGGTCCTCTTCAATGGTCCCGGAAATTCCTTCCACATCAATGTTCCATGGCCACGCGTCATCGTCTCTCTGACCCGCTACGCGTACGACCCCGTGCGCCGGTCCCAATGGGACAACTGTGCCGCCAAACTCTCGGGCAATCTCCCTGGCGATGGCCTCAAAGTCTCCGGACACTGCGATGTCAATGTCTTGGCCTGGCCTGGCTGAAAGCAGCCAGTCCCGAACGAACCCGCCCACCAGATAGGCGTCGGTTCCCAGTGCAGTACAACAGGCAGCAAGTTTTTCTATCATTGGATATACGGCATGATGCAATGGGTGGATTGGACGGCAATAAGCAGCCATCGGCGGGCATAGGTCCGGCGCCGGTAGGTGACGGTTATCGTCAGTCCTCTGCGCCCGAATCAGACGTTTCAACGGCTACCGACTCAGTCGACTCTTCAGCCTCGTCCTCGCCGTCATCAAGGTCACCATCAAACTCATCTTCTTCGTCGTCATGTTCGTGATAGGTGATCTTATAAAGGCTTTCGTGGTCGACTAGGTGGTCGATGTAAAGAATACCGTTCAAATGGTCAATCTCGTGTTCCAGGGCTTGGGCCAGTAAATCTTCGGCGTTGAGCCTATATATCTTGCCGTCCAGCCCCATGGCCTTGACCCTGACTTTTTCGGAACGGTTGACCAGACCACGGTAACCGGGAACGCTCAAACAGCCTTCTTCAACTTGCCGTTCACCCTCGGCCTTCATGATCTCAGGGTTGATGAGAACCATGGGCTCTTCCATCTCCGGAGTCTCGATCACCGCCACTTTCTGAAGGGAACCCACCTGATTGGCGGCCAAGCCCACCCCTCGCTGGTCTCGCATGGTCTCAACCATGTTTTCAACCAGCCTCCTTAACTGCGGGGTAACTTTAGCCACTTTTTTTGCCTGCTTTCTCAAGATTGGGTCAGGCAGGAGACGCATGTCCAAGATCGCCACTAAGAGCACCTCGCAGGTGTCAAAATTCGGGTTAATCGAGACGCTAGTTATTATATTCAACGCTCATTACGAGTGTAAAGGCGCCTACAAGACATGCACCGGGTCAACGTCTACAGTGCAGCCTTGAGGAAATTCCATGCCCTCTATAAACCGCAGAAGCCTGCGCCCGCGAAGCGTGAGATGCCAGCGGTAACGGCCCCGTATCCGCGAAGGTATCCCTGGAGCTGGGCCGATCACTTCAATGTCGGTCAGCCCTTGGGCCTCGGCCCGTAGGGTCAG
Source organism: SAR202 cluster bacterium (assembly GCA_009392095.1). Lineage (GTDB taxonomy): Bacteria > Chloroflexota > Dehalococcoidia > Lucifugimonadales > UBA3495 > UBA9611. The sequence continues at coordinate 14,012 of VFHF01000096.1, read as the reverse complement.
CGTTCTTCGGGTCTCCGTGGCGTGTCCCAGCGCCTGGTCGTCGTTCGGATCTTGAAACACCAGATGGAGCATCTCGTTGAAGGGAGGGTTACCCGTTCCCCGCCTAGACTCGATCTCATATTGATATAGGGCCTGGTAGTCCTGAGCAGCGGCCGCCTGAATGGCGTAGTGGTTCGGGTTATATGTCTGGACTATCACCCGTCCAATATCTTCGCCTCGGCCTGCACGGCCGGCCACCTGACAGAGCAGTCCAAAAGCCCTTTCTCCGGCCCTGAAATCGGGGAGATATATACCGATGTCCGCCAGCACCACTCCCACGAGAGTCACGTTGGGAATATCGAGGCCTTTTGCCACCATCTGGGTGCCCACCAGCACCTGAGTGTCGCCACTGGTCAGGCGGGCCATAGTGTCTTCGGTGTCTTGGCCCGAACGGGTGGCGTCGGCGTCCAGCCGGTCAACGGTGACTCCGGGCAGCAACTTCTTGACCTCTTCCACCACCCGCTGGGTGCCGGCTCCCAGTTGCCTGATATGGGCGCCACGGCAGGACTCGCAGGTGTTCGGCATCCGGGTGCGGCGGTTGCAACAGTGGCAAAGCAGCCGATCTCGATTGGAGTGGTAAGTGAGCGAGACGGAACAGCTCCGGCAGGTAACCACGTGGCCGCAGTCCCGGCACTGAACGATGGACGAAGCGCCCCGTCGATTTAGAAAGAGGATAGCCTGATGTCTGTTGGCGACACACTCCTTCAATCCCTGGGCCAATGACCGGCTAAAGATACTGCGATTACCATCCCGCAATTCCCGCCGCATGTCGCAGACCTCGACCTGGGCCAGGCGTGAAACCCGGTCCGGGCCGGCGCTCACCCGATCGGGCAGTTCCAGAAGCGTGTGCCAGCCCCTGGTTGCGGCGTAGTAGGTTTCCACGTCGGGAGTCGCACTGCCCATGACCACCGGAGAGCCGGTGAGGCGGCCAAGTTGCAGGGCCGAGGTGCGGGCGTGATATAGCGGGTGCGTTTCGACCTGCTTGTAAGTCCATTCATGTTCTTCATCGATCACGATGAGGCCGAGATCGCCCAATGGGGCGAACAGGGAACTGCGGGGCCCCACGACCACGTCGTACTTCCCTGCGCGAATGTCCCACCACTGGTCGAACTGCTGGCGCGACGTTAGCCGGCTGTGCATCACCGCCACCCGGCCGGGGAACCAGGCATTCACCCGATCCAGTGTTTGTGGAGTCAACGATATCTCAGGCACCAGGAATATGGCTTGGCGACCCTGGCTCACAACCTGGTCAATGGCCCGCAGGTAGACCTCAGTCTTGCCGCTGCCCGTGACCCCATGGAGCAGGAAGCTGCCCGGCTTCAATTCCGGGTCTTCGATGGCCCCGCTGATCTTGGCCAGGGCTTTTTCCTGGTGAACGGTCAGCGTGTGTTGATGTCGGCCGTCCTCTGAGCTAGGTTTGGCGATGGCTGCCGCGTCGGCCCGTACCCACTCCATTGCAACAAGCCCTTTGCCGAATAGGGCTTGCCCCACTCCGTTCCCAAACTCCTTGTTGGCAAGAGCGGTCGGATATGGGGCCTTCTGTTCCCGCACCGCGGCCAGCAACCCTTCTTGGCGCGCGGGAAGCTTGGGTTCTTCAGTCTCATCGATCTTGGGCGGGGTCTCGGGTGGCCGCAGAATGAATGACTCATACTTTGGTGCTACCTTGGGCCTGGGCATGCTCAAATTCCGCCTGACCAACCCCTTGTCAACCATCCGGGAAATTTCGCGGTTTCCGTTGCCGCCCAGCAGTTTTGCGAATTCCGCCTCGTCCATCCCGGTCTTCTTTTGAGTCAGCCCGATCAGCACGACGATGGATTCAGGTTTTACGTCACCGGATTTGGCTACTGCATCTGGAACGGCCGCGATTCGGGAGCGGACATTGTCTTCAAACCCGGGAGGGAGTAAAGGGGCGATGGCGGTGAATAAAGAGCAGCGGTAGTGGGCGCTGATCCAACGGCCCAACTTGATGTGTTCGGGGCCGATCAGAGGCGATGGCTCAACCGGCTGCAAGATGTCTCTCGTCTCTGGAACATTGGGCATGTCCACCAGTTCCACTACCAGACCCTGGAGCACCCGCCGTCCAAAGGGCACCCAGACAAGCTGACCGGGTTCAACTGTGAACCGAGGCGGAACGGAGTAGGAGAATGTCCGTGAATGGCCCACCGCCGCGTCCACCGCCACCTCTGCGTATCTCATACTGACCATCAGAGTTTCCGCTCAGATTCAATCAGGGAGCGCACCATCCGCCGGCCTTTTAAAAATCTGCCTAAAATCAGCACGGCCCGCTGGGTGCGGGCCGTGAAACGTTTCTTTTATTGCTATTCCGGTTTTTCTTTCGGTTCCTCTTCGGCCGGTGGCTCCTCAGCCGATTCTTCTACCGGCTCGTCAGTAGATGCCTCGGGTTCTGCTTCCGCCGCTTCGGCTACGGGCGCCTCAGAAGTTTCTTCAGCGGGGGAGTCTTCAGCCTCACCTACCGGAGCGAATTCCATGTCGTCCGTGGGCTGTTCTTCCGCGTCGTCTACAGGCTCTTCGACTTCCAGTTCTTCGGCCTCTGCCTCTGCGGCTGCAATCTGCTCAGCCAGTTCGGCTTCAGCGGCTGCGGCCTCTTCCTGGGCCTTTCGGCGTTGGACTGGGTTGAGTTCTTTGATCCTAGCGGCCCTGCCTTGCAGTCCGCGCAGGTAGTATAGCTTGGCACGCCGCACGTTGCCGTACCTGGTCACTTCCAGAGACTCAATCAGGGGCGAATGCAACGGGAATACACGCTCGATACCGATTCCAGCGGTTATACGCCGGACCGTGAAGCTGGCTGCTGGACCTTTGCCGTTCTGTAGACGGATGACCACGCCCTGGAAGACCTGAATCCGTTCTCTTTCACCTTCCCTTATTCGGAAGTTCACCCGGACGGTGTCGCCCGCACTGAACCGCGGAATCCTGGGGTTGGCTATTTTCTTAAGTAACTGTGCGGCGTCCATCCTGTCTCACTAACTCGCAATTTCAATACCGGACATGCTCCAGTGATTCAAGCCACAGGTCGCTGCCAGTGTATCTTTGGGATTGGTAAAGGGCGTCCAGTTAAGGCCTTTCAGGAGGTCCATGTGCGGTGGCCCATTCTGATGGTGGGCGGTACTGGACTCGAACCAGTGACCTCTTGCGTGTCGAGCAAGTACTCTAACCAACTGAGCTAACCGCCCGCTCGTTCGCAGTGTAACAAGGGCTACTCTGAGCAGTCAAGACAAACGGTGCACACAGGCATGCCCTATGCTAGCATGAGGCGGCTTTGAACATCCGAACTAAACGCCTGCTACTCCGCCCACTCAAACTGTCCGACGCCCCAGACATCCAGCGTCTGGCGGGCGATCGGGACGTGGCTTCCACCACCCGCAACATCGAGCACCCCTACGAAGACGGCATGGCCGAAAATTGGATCAAGTCCTGTCAAGAGAAGATTGACGCCGGAGATTTGGTCAACTTTGCCGTCGCACATCAAGCCGATGGTTCATTCCTGGGCGTGATTGGGCTCCATCTTGATGAGGACAAACGGTCTGGGGAACTCGGGTATTGGATCGGCAAGCCTTTCTGGAATCAGGGCTACGCAACTGAAGCAGTCGAGGCTGTGATCAAGCATAGCTTCAACAAGTTAGAGCTGGACCGGGTCTACGCTGCCCATTTCACCCGCAACCCGTCCTCAGGCCGGGTCATGCAGAAAGCGGGTATGCTCCATGAAGGATTCCTTAAAGGCCACACGGAGAAATGCGGTAAGCTCGAGGACCTTGAGCTCTACGGTGTGACGCCTGAACAGTTTGAGACCCCTCCTTCGACAGAATCGTAAACACTGGTCACCTCCTGTAGTGCGGCATCACCTCATTGGTGAACAACTCAATTGAACGCATCGCCTGCTTGTGGCTCAAGTCACCCCATTGAAACGCCCCAACGAAATAGTTGGCGCCGGTGGCCACGTATTCATCCATGTATTTGCGGATAGTGTCCGGCGATCCCGCTACGGACCCGAACCCAGCGCCGCCACTTCCACCCTCTGCCACTCGTCCCCGCAGGTTTTTCCGCCGCTCCTGACGGTCCATGTCCTCCAGAGATGCGTCGAGGTCACGGCGTTCTTCCTGAGGAAGTTCTCGGGCTGGGACTGAGGCCGGACGCGGGTTCATTCCTTCACCTTGAAACTGGGTCAGGCCCCGCCGCTCCGCCTCCAACCGCCGGGGAGTACCCAGGTTCCAGCGGTAGTGCTCCCAGGCGGGCTCCGCTTGTTTCATGGCCTCCTCATCAGTGTCAGCCAGCAGCAGGTGGACCACCAACCCAATCTTGGGCTCCGTCCCTTGGGCAGTCAAAGCGCCGACTCCCTGGTGCTTTTCCCATTCTTGGTGATAGCGGGTGACGTTGGCTTCAAAACTGTCCAGGCCGCCGACGATGATGGTGTTCATGCCGTCCATCGCCGCCGTCTCCACGTTCCGCATGTACCAAAAGGGAGGCATAGGTTCCTGCAACGGCCTGAGACGCATGGGGAGCTCGTCAAAGTTGTAAAACTCGCCTTGATGGGTCAAAACATCGTTAGACAAGCCGTTCTGCACGGCGGCCAAGGTCTCACGGTAGCGGGCGTAGTTAGATTCCACGTCCGAGTCTTGGCCCCAAAAGAACGCTTCAAATACCCCGCCCCGGCCGACGCCAATCTCCAGGCGTCCGCCGCTCAGGTGGTCCAACATGCAGTATTCCTCGATGAGCTGCACGGGGTGGTGTAGCGGCAACACGCAAATGCCAGGCCCGAACCGAATGTTGCTGGTGCGCTGGGAGACCGCGGCCAGAAATACGTTCTGGGACGGGGCCAAGCTGTGCACTGCCGGGGTATGGTGCTCGGCCAAGTGGTACGCGTAGTAACCGGCCTTGTCCAACAGCTCGATCTGTTCCATGCGCAGGTTATAGGTCTCTTGAAGTCCCAAACCTGGAACAGGCTCGATGTGATCGAACACCCCAAATTGAAGGGCCATCTACCGTATCTCCTGAGAATTTAAATGGTTTTCCCAGTCTAAGTTTACTATCACCGTCAAACCAACCGGCCTAGTCCCGCCCTATCTCACTGGCCCGGGCCAGCCGCCTTTCCGAGCTCGTTCCGGCCAGCGAGGTACGCCAACCACCGACCAGGAAGACCAACGCCGCCAGCACCCCTAGTGACGACCCGATAAGGAACACATCCTTGAAAGCCTTGATGAAGGCTACCCCTTCGGCTTCAGCCCCCACTGCCAACTCCGCCAGGTGGTGGTCGCTACGCCAACCGAATATTCCGCCGATGATCGCCACTGACAAGACTCTTCCGCAAGACTGGGAAAGGGAAAGCGCGGCCCCGGCGGTGCCGAACCGGTCCGAAGGGACGCTGCTCAACATCAGCGAGTATGTCGCAGCCTGGAACAGCCCAAGCCCAGCGCCGACTATTCCCACCCGCAGGGCCACGTGCCCCAAACTTGATTCCATATCCAAGAATCCCAGATAGAGAAGTCCGGCAGCCATTATGGCTAACCCCCCAACCCCTACCGGTAAATAGGCGGTCCGGTCGCAAAGCCAACCTCCGACTCCGGAGGAAATCGTGTTTAAAAATGCCAATGTGGCCAGCATTAAGCCGAGAGTAAGCGCACCGCCGCCCAGGCTGTCGGCCACATAGAACGGGAAGATGAACCAGATCACAAACACGCCCAGGTTGGCCAAGAACATACTCGAACTGGAGACTATAAATCCGCGCAGCCGAAGCAGATAGCCCGGCAAGACCGGCCAATTGGCCGCCCGTTCGACACGCCAGAAGGTGCCCAGAAACACGGGAGCCAACGGCAACAGGGTAAGAACCACCGGCGACGTCCAACCCAGGGAACGGCCCAATCTCAAGCCGATGATCAAGCATAGCAGTCCGCCGACCAGCAACACCGCTCCGGCGACGTCGAACGCAGGTCCTTGGGCATCCGCGGCCCGGCGGCGTTCCAAGACCCATATTCCCAGGACGATTGCCATCAACGCAAAAGGTGTCCGGCCTAGGAATATCCACTCCCAGCCGATCCAACCGACCAGCAGTCCGGCGCCGATGGTCCCGGCTAGCATGCCCAGCGCTTGGCTCCCCACCGCGAACCCCATGCTCAAGCCTCGCCGGTGACTGGGAAACACTCCTGCGGCGATGGCCGGCGAAACCGCGAACAGGCATCCGGTGCCCAACGCCTGCAAAACCCTGAACCCCACCACCGTTTCCAGATTGGGGGAGAATGCGATGGCGAACATGGCCGCCAGATAAGTCGTAGCGCCAAAGATGTAGACCGGTCTGAGGCCGAACCGGTCGGCAAAACTCCCAGCCCCCATGACCAAAGCCGCCTGGGTGGCCACAAACGCAACGATCACCCACTGGATGCTCTGTAGGTCGGCGTCCAAGTCTTCGGTCATCGACGGCAGCGCCACATTCAGCGAGGTGTCCAAAGCAGCCAAAAACATGCCCAGAGTTGCGGCGGCGGCCACCAACAATCTGGTTCTAGTAATGGTCTCGCTTTCTAGAGGTAGGGTCATAGGTACCGGATTTTACCCTTTCTGATTTGAAAGTCGATATGCGCCAGTCCTTATTCTGATTGCAATGACCTGCCGCTTGTGTTAAAAATCCAATGCAATTCAGCCTGCAAACCGGCGGGCTGGCACGCTCAAAATCTGCCGGCAGATTCGCGCCTGCATGCGCTCAAACCGCCCAGGAGGTTGCCCAGTGGTAGAAGATTCCGGAAGATTCGATGCCTTGCTGCAAGAGGACCGAGCTTTTCCTCCTTCCGAGGAGTTCAAAGCCCAGGCCAATATCGCCAACCCCGGCGTCTACGAGGAAGCCCTGCGAGATCCAGAAGCGTTCTGGGCCAAGTTTGCTGAAGAACTAGACTGGTTCAAGAAGTGGGACAAGGTACTAGAATGGGACCCGCCAGATTCTAAATGGTTCATCGGCGGCAAGATAAACGTTTCCTACAACTGTCTGGACCGCCACCTGACCACCAGCCGCCGCAACAAAGCCGCATTGGTGTGGGAGGGTGAGCCGGGCGACCGTCGGGTCTACACCTACTGGGACCTCTACCGAGAGGTCTGCCAGTTCGCAAACGGTCTCAAGAGCCTGGGGGTCAAAAAAGGCGACCGGGTCACCATCTACCTCCCCATGATTCCCGAGTTGCCCATCTCCATGCTGGCCTGCGCCCGCATCGGCGCCGCCCACAGCGTGGTGTTCGGTGGCTTTAGCGCAGAATCCCTGCGTGATCGGCTGAACGACTCCGAGTCCAAAATCATGATCACCGCCGACGGCGGCTTCCGCCGGGGCGGCATCGTGCCGTTGAAACAGAACGCCGATGACTCTTTGGACCAAGAGGGTGGCGCGCCGACTGTAGAGAAAGTGGTGGTGGTGCGCAGGACCGAGACTGCCGACGACAAGATGGTGCACGGCCGAGACATCTGGTGGCACGACCTCATGGAGGGTCAGCCCCTCACCTGCGAGCCGGAGCAGATGGACAGCGAAGACATGCTCTACCTGCTCTACACCAGCGGCACCACCGGCAAACCCAAGGGCATCGTCCACACCACCGCGGGATACCTGTTGGGCACCTACGCCACATTCAAGTGGATCTTCGACATCAAAGAGAACGACACCTATTGGTGCACCGCCGATATCGGCTGGGTCACCGGCCACAGTTACATCGTCTACGGCCCTTTGGCCAACGGCGCAACATCCGTGATGTATGAGGGCTCGCCCGACTATCCCGACCGGGACCGGTTCTGGGCCGTCGTCGCCAAGTACGGCGTGACCATCCTATACACCGCGCCCACGGCGATACGCACCTTCATGCGCTGGGGCGAGAGCTATCCACAAAAACACGACATGTCGTCGCTTCGCCTTCTGGGATCGGTGGGTGAGCCCATCAACCCGGAGGCCTGGATCTGGTACTACGAGAACATCGGCGGCAGTCGATGCCCCGTGGTCGACACTTGGTGGCAGACCGAAACCGGCAGCATCCTGATTGCCCCTCTGCCCGGCATAACCATTCTGAAACCGGGCTCTGCCACCAAGGCCTTCCCCGGTATCAATGCCGAGATTTTGGACGAGCAAGGCAATCCGGTGGGTCCAGGTGGTGGCGGCTACCTGACCATTAAAGGGCCTTGGCCGTCCATGCTACGCACCATTTACGGTGACCACGACCGGTTCGTTGAGCAGTATTGGTCGCGCTATCCGAATATCTACTTCACCGCCGACGGCGCCAAGTTGGACGAGGACGGTGACTTCTGGTTGTTGGGCCGGGTGGATGACGTGATTAACGTTTCCGGGCACCGCATCGGCACCATGGAAGTGGAGAGCGCGTTGGTGGACAACTCCAAGGTCGCAGAGGCTGCCTGCATCGGCAAAGCCCACGAGATCAAAGGACAGGCAATCGTCGCTTTCGTAACCCTGAAAGACTCGGTGGCAATGTCCGATGATGTCATCGTCGAGTTGAAAGCCCATGTGGCCAACAAAATCGGACCCATGGCGCGCCCCGACGACATCATCTTCGCCGCCGAACTGCCCAAGACACGCAGCGGCAAGATCATGCGGCGGCTACTGCGGGACGTGGCGGAAGGGCGGGCGCTTGGCGACACCACAACCCTTGCCGACCCAGCAGTGGTAGACTCTCTAAAAGAACAATATGGCGACGAAGAATAGGTTGCTGGTAATCAATAGCATCATAAAAACTACCCTAAAAACTTCCATGAAACATACCCTGATGGAGGGTGATACAGATGGCGAGTTATAAGAAACATGAGGCCCAGGATTGGGCTTGGGAGACTCTCAAAGGGCAGTGGACAACCCTCATCACTCCGTTCACGCCTGACAACCAAGTTGACGTCGATGGCGTGAAACGGAATGTCCGCCACGTTCGCAGCCTCGGCACCACCGGCGCCGGCTGCACTTGGAACATGGGCGAGTTCTGGGCCCTATCCTACGACGAGCGGATCCAGGTGATGGACGCCGTTGCCGAAGCTGCTGAAGGCAGTTGGCCCATCGGCGCTCACGTAACCGACACCAACATTAACGAGACGATCTCTTTGGCCCAGCACGCAGAAGGCATGGGCTTCGACCTGCTGATCGTCGCGCCGCCCTACATGGCAACCAAAACCGAGGACCAAGTAGTTGAATACGTCCAGCTGTTGGCCGACAACACCAACCTTGCCATCATGTTCTACAACTCACCTCAGTTCGGCATCATCATGAGCCCCTACGGAATGGGCCAGTTGTGCGCTATCCCGAATGTGGTCGGGATCAAAGAGGCCAGCTTCAATCAGCAGATTTCCATTGAAACCCACTTGTCTTTAGGCAAGGACCACGTTATCAGCACGCCCGATGAGTGGATATACTTCAAGGGCCAGGAACTCGGCATTCAACAGCAGGTGATGTTCGCCAACACGTCCGACTGGAGATTCGACGTTCCAGGCGCCAACAACTATGTACAATGGATCGACCGCGCCTGCAAAGGCAACCTGGACGAAACGTTCTACGATAACAAGCTCCGCCGGTTGAAAGAGCTATCCGACACTTGGTGGACCAAAACCCAGACCAAGTTCAACGGCGCTTTGCCGGTTGCCATGGTCAAACACTGGGCCGAACTCATGGGCATGTCCGGCGGCTCAGTGCGTCGCCCGTTATTCGATTTATCACCTGTGGAGAAATCAGAGTTGAGAGAAGAGTTAGAACCCCTCAAGCCCAAGCCCCCGGTCCCCGCTGTGCCAGCAAAGTCCCGTGGCGCATGGTTAGATGGCAACAACAACTTCGCTTCTGGCATGCTGCTCATGGTCAGCGTGCAGAACATGGAAGAGGCGATGGAAGCCGAGCAGGGCGGCGCCGATATCGTCGACGTGAAGAACCTGCAAGAGGCCTTGGTCGGCTCCGGCCACCCGAATATCGTCAAAGCTGTTCGCGGCATCATGCCGGTTGAGAAACACGTTAGCGTAACGCTGGGCGTGGTTCCCAACCAACCGGGCACGGTGGCCATGGCCGTTTACGCAGCCGCCATGATGGACGCTACATCCGTGAAAGTAGGCTTCCAAGAAGCCGAATACGACCAGGCGGTCCAGGTCCTGAAAGAGTCGCGGATGGCCCTGGAAGGCTTCAACACCAAGCTGGTCGGCTCGGTCTTCGCCGACAACGTCCTCTTCGAGAAGGGGTTGGACCCTCTTTGCATGGTCGACTTGGCGAATGACGGCGAGTGCGATGGGTTCCTGATAGACACTCTAACCAAGGACGGACGTAACATCTTCGATTTCATGCCTGAGGACATCTTGAAGGACATCGTCCTCAGGGGCAAGGAACTCGGCATGAGCACCGCGTTGTCCGGCCACCTAAAGCTTGCTGACCTAAACGAATTGTCTCGCATCAACCCCGACATCGTCGGCGTCAGAGGCGCGGTCTGCGGCAACGGAGAGCGTGACCGGGCCGTAGCATGGGAAGCGGTTGCCGAATTCAAGCGGCAGGTCGATCTCCGAAAGAGCGGAGAGGTTGACGTACATGACGGCGAGGTTGTGCCGGTCAGCGGCTCTAACGGCTGGGTTGTGATCGATGGCCGTGGCAAAAGCTGCGCTGGCGTCATCGCCGCCCTGACCAAGCAGGTGGATGGGGATAAAGAGTCCTTCGTTGAAGCCATCCTAGCCGACGCCCTGAATATCTACGATGTCACCCTCTGGGCTGAGAAAGCCGGACACGAGGTCTTGACCAAGCGGTCCGACCCCGACGGCACCACTCGGGTCCTCATCCGCCCGTAACATCAATCAAAGCCAGCTAAACTGACCTAAAGACGTAGGGGGCACGGCAATGTCGTGCCCCCTACGTCTTTAGGTCAACTTTCCGGGCGGGGCAAACACCCGCTACCACCGGCAGGTAATAATCGCGGCTGTGCCGCTACTATCGCTGATCAGAACATGAATACTGGGTCGTCGTCCCGGTTGATCCGGTCTTCGCTTGCTAGCCCGTCCCGTTGGAACTTGGTCAGAGAGAACATGTTCCGGTGGCTCACACCGTCGTAGTATTTCAGAGATTTGGACAGCCGCCGGGCAAGTTCCGTATCGACTTGCTCCTCTGGGTTCTCAGCGAACGGTGTGTCGGAAGCGATGGTGAAACTCCATAGCGTCTGGAACGCCGGGACATGCACTTGAGCGGCCGTGGTGTGGGTAAAAAGCGTACTCAGCGTATTGAAGATAGTGGTGAAGCACTCTTTGTAGCTGAGCAGTCCGGCTGGGCCTGACTGTGTAACCAGCACACCACCGGGATTCAGTCGAGATTTGGCCGCCGAGTAGAACTCCTGGGTGTAGAGCAGAGCGGCGGTTCCGCCATCCAACGGGTCAACCAGGTCAAGGACAATCACATCGTAGAAGTCGGATGTGTTCTCCAAGTAGCCGCGGCCGTCTTCATGGAGCAGATGCGTGCGGGAATCGTCAAAGCTGCCTTGGTGATGGTTGGGGAGGTATTTGCGGCAGAGCTCAACCACTTCCGAGTCCAAATCAATCATCGTCGCGCGTTCCACAGAGCTGTGGGCCAATACTTCCCGGAGTGTACCGCCTTCGCCGCCGCCGCCGATGAAAACCTGCTTTGGTTCAGGGTGGCAGAGCATCGCCGGATGCACCAGCGATTCGTGGTAGATATGCTCGTCCCGTTCGGTAGACTGGGTTTTGCCGTCGAGTACCAGGTGACGGCCAAATAGTTCTGAGTCCAGGACTTCTACTTTTTGGTACGCCGTCTGGCCTGAGTAATAGACCTTTCGCACCTTTAGCATCATAGACAAATCGGGGTAGATTTCCTCGGTGAACCAATCGCCGGACATGACCATCTGTTAGTGCGGGCCCGGTTAGAGTCCCACGGCCTCCTGGACCACCAGACCCCGTTCTATCTCTTGAATCTCAGGGTTACGGCATTCCAAGGCCTCGGCCAGCTTGGTAGCGGCCTCCCTGGCCCGGAACGATGTTCCACAGGAGAATATATCCGCCGCCGCATAGCCATATTCAGGCCATGTGTGAATGGAGATATGAGACTCGGCAATAGCCAAAATTCCGGTAACGCCTTGAGGCGAAAAATGGTGGAAGGATTCACCAACGATGGTGGCGCCTACGTCTTGGGCCGTCTCTATCATCGCGTGGCGAATGTATGAAAGGTCATTGAGTAGTTTGGGGTTACAGTCCTTCAGTTCCAGTAAGAGATGACAACCTAGTACTTCCAATCACCTGTCCTCCTAAGATTATTGGTTGGTTTGAGCGCAACAATAAAACATTCTATATGCCCAATCATGACTAGGCAATACCCCCACCAAAAAGCCTTGTTTTGGCTGGTATTCAGCCTAATCGTGGTCGTTTCACCGAAACGATTTTTCGGCGGCTCTGATTTAAGGTAATCCCGTGCTAGCGTTGAAACTAACCAAAGTATTCGGAGGCGCTCTCAAATATGGCTTTGGGCAGTACCGGCGCCGGCGGGATTTCAGCCGCGAATGCCGGCATGATTCTTCTCGTGGAAGACGATGATCGGACCTCATGCCTTGGACGTTTCGTTTTGGAACGGACCGGTTACAGGGCTACTCACGCTTTCTCTGGAGAGAATGCACTGGAGATGTTTCCGAACTTCACTCCGTCGCTGGTCCTACTTGATGTGATGCTCCCTCAGATGGGCAGTTTCGCAACCTGCCAAAAGATCCGCGAATGTTCGCAGGTGCCAATAATCATGGGCACCACCATGGACCCGGGCGAACACAAAGTCCGGGGGAGATTACTGGTGCGACCTATTGGTCGACTTCAGCGGCGGCTCATTCTCTGAGGGCAGATACACTTGGCCTACAGCCCTAATTTCAATCAAAGACACCTATAGCGGGCCGGCGACGGACGATGCAGGCAACAACCAAATCATATCGGCGCAGGTGTGGGTAGGTGACGCAATCGGGGTAATCAACACCTGGAACATACAATAGGACCTACGACAGGGTACGAATCTTGGTCAAAAAACCGGATTACTCGTCTTCAGACCAGCCGGTATCCATCTCTTCTTCATCGATGAGATTTTCTTCGTCATCTTCATCATCGTCCGAATCGTCTTCTTCCCGCATGAACCGGGCCACGGTCTCGTTCAGAAGAACCCGGTCTTCTTCTTTGGCTTTGTATGGGAAGGAGCACACGTTCTGAAGGCTTCGATGTTTGAACGTCTCCCGGATGATAACCGACACTTCCTGGCCGTTCACCGTCACGACCGCGGCGGCGTATTTGTTCCCTCCGTCAATCAATCGGGAAATCCTGTTGCCTAACTTGGGCTCCAAACGGCCCAGTAAATCACCTTCCAATGTCCGGACGATTACCGTGTTCTTATCCCGTGACAGGACAACGCGGTCGCTGGGAGACAAGTGCAGAACAGCCTTGTTGGCCGTGGTATTCCGAAGAATGGTGGTGGCGGATTTGCCGCTCTCTTCGATGAAGATGTGAGGCGCTCCGGTGGTTTTCTTGGTCTGCTTAGGGTTACCTGGATTAGCCGAATCCGGGTTCGCAGTCAACTGGTCAAGCCGGGCCAGGTTCTTCTTAGCTATGTTGTTGTACGGCGCTACTTCGCAGGCCTGGTTCAGCACGGCCCGCGCGTCAAGGTAGCTGCCCAACTCGATCAGTGCTTTCACCAGGCGGTTCATCGCCTCAACATCGTCGGCGAACAACTCCAAGATGGCCTTGTTAACTTCTGTGGCGCGTTCCCATTCGCCCTGCAAAGCAAGGTTCACAGCCTCGCGACTGAGGTCTCGTTTCAACTTCATACTGCCAGGTGTGCGTATAGCTTCCGAATCCATCCCGTCTCCTGTCCAGTACTGCATCCCCGTTTACCGACCCCCCAACCAAGGACCGCATCCCCGGGGGACAAACCCAGACAATCCTAGAATACCCGCCGGATTGCCTCTTCCGTTGGGACCAAATGACGGCGCTTGTACCGCCATAAA
>VFHF01000095.1 GCA_009392095.1 SAR202 cluster bacterium | reverse complement strand
CATGGTGATGGGTTGCTACTACCTGACGGAAATCCGGGAAAACAGCGCCGGCACCGGCAGCCGGTTCAACGACTTTGACGAAGCCAGTATCGCTCATGCCTCGGACCTGATTGACCTGCATGCTCCAATCCACGTACGGGAATTGCGCAATTACGACGGCGAATGGGTGGAGACCACTCTGGGCCGGATGATCTTCAACGAAATACTGCCGGCTAAGATCGGGTTCCAAAACATCCTCATGAACCGGGCAGCCCTGAAAGACCTGACCGCCGACCTCTACCGGACCCTCACTCACGAGGAGACTGCTGAGGTTTTGGATGGTGTAAAAGATCTGGGATTCCACTATGCCACCACGTCCGGCATAACCATTGCCATCAATGACATTCAAGTTTCCTCCAAGAAACAGCAGGTCTTGGACGAAACGACAGATATGGTGAACGGATTTGAAGACCAATTCCTCTCGGGACTAATCTCAGAGGAAGAGCGCTACAACAAAACCGTTGACGCTTGGACCGAGGCATCCGATAGGACCACGGAATTCGTGGAAGAAGAACTACCTAACTACGGCGGCATCGCCGTGATGGCTGTTTCGGGCGCAAAGGGTAACATCTCTCAGATCAAACAGATGGCTGGCATGCGCGGCCTGATGAGCAATCCTAAAGGGCGGATCATTGACCTACCCATCAAGTCCAGTTTCCGTGAGGGCCTCACAGCCCTGGAGTACTTCATCTCCACCCATGGAGCCCGGAAAGGTTTGGCCGACACCGCCCTGAGGACCGCCGACAGCGGATACTTGACCCGCCGGTTGATCGATATTGCCCAGGAAGTAATCATCCTCGAGCAAGACTGCGACACGTTCGATTCCCATTGGATCGTCCCCCGTCCGGAAGACGAAACCGGGAAGACTCTACCGGAGAGGATCAACGGGAGGCTGGCCGCCGCACCGGTGGCCCACCCGGAGACTGGCGAGATTCTGTTGGAACGCAACCAAGAGATCGACCTGGAGATTGGCCACACGCTGGTCGATGCTGGGATCAGAGAGGTCGCGGTGCGCTCACCGTTGACCTGCGAATGCCGCCGCGGCGTGTGTCAGTCCTGCTACGGACGGCTACCTGCCACTGGTAAGACCGTGGAGATGGGGCAAGCCGTCGGCATCATCGCCGCTCAAAGCATCGGCGAGCCAGGCACCCAACTCACCATGCGTACATTCCACACCGGCGGCATCGCCGGTCTGGACATCACCAGTGGTCTGCCCAGAGTGGAAGAGCTGTTCGAAGCCCGCGTACCCAAAGGCGCGGCCATACTAGCCGACATCGACGGTTTGGTAGAGCTGGATGTGGATGAAGAAGGCCACCGTCTGCGATTGACCAGCCGGGAAGAGTTCCGCGAGGATTACGAGGCACCGGAGGGAGGACTGATCCTGGTGGACGAAGGCGAAACTGTGGAACCGGGTATGGTCCTGGCCACGGCAATGCCTGCTCTGAAGGGCAGGAAGTCCAAATCTGCCATCAAAAAGGCCGCTGAGGCAGCCATCGAAGCAGCCCAGTCCGGTGAAGGCGAACCCATCGAGCAAGTCGTCTCCAACATTGGAGGCCGAGTTGAGATCGACGGCAATGTAATTTCCATCGTCTGGGACGATTATGAGGCACGCGAACATCTGATCCTTGCCTCATCGTACATGCTGGTCAAGGACGGCGACACCGTGATGGCCGGCGACCCGCTGATCAGCGGACCGTTGAACCCTCACGATATCCTTCACATACGCGGCAAGGACGACTTGCAAAATTACCTGGTTGACCAGGTACAACAGGTCTACCAAAGCCAGGGTGTGGCGATCCACGACAAACACATCGAGATCATCCTCCGGCAGATGCTCCGCCGGGTACAGGTGGAATCCACCGGGGACTCCGACTTCATACCCGGCCAGATGGTCGACAAATTCCAGTTCCAAGACCAGAACGCCAAAGTGCTGGCCGAGGGCGGAGAGCCGACCACCGCCAAGCCCATCTTCCTCGGTATTACACGGGCATCTCTGCTGACCGACAGCTTCTTGTCTGCGGCTTCCTTCCAGGAAACCACCAGGGTGCTGACTCAAGCAGCGGTGAGCGGCGCGCAGGATTGGCTCCAGGGACTGAAGGAAAACGTCATTATCGGCAGGCTCATCCCCGCCCGGGTCGAGATTCCCGGCATGGCAGAGCTGCTGAAACCCCAACCGATGCCTGAGATTGCCGCGGTGTCCTCAAGCGGATGGCTGGGAGTCACAGCGACGGATAGTACCGAAGAAACATCTAACGGCGCTTTCGAGCCGCAGTCTAGCGAGGACGGAGGCACCTCCGACCCCACTCCCTCCACTGCAAGTGAAGAATCCGACTCGGCGTCGGATTAGAGTCTCCCAGAAATGGGGCTCAATGAGAACGACGATGACGACGCCCCGGATGACGAGATTGAAGACGACCAAGATGACGACGAAGAGGTCGAACCAACTGACCTGGACCTGACCGGGTCCGAAGAACCCAGCGCCAACGGTGCATGTCCGGCCAATGGAGAAGAAGATGCGGAGGGGAACGACGACTCAGACGACACCACAGATGGTGAGGGAGACGAATAGACCAGAGTCTGTTCAAGGGACTGGGGATTTACTGGATAAGAGTTCGCTTGATTTATCCGTAGATTTGGCCCCTAATAACCCCCATCATCTGCGGTTGGCCAATCCGGTGATGATTGCCTCCGGGACATTCGGCTACGACGGTTACGGTAGGGGCATTACCGACGATATGGACCTGAGCCAACTGGGCGCAGTCGTCCCTAAGACGTTCACCAGCCTGCCTCGCGAGGGCAACCCAGAACCTCAATGGTTTCCCAAGTCCTACCGGGAAGCCTGGGACGCAGGCGACCTGCTGTTCCTGAATGCCATCGGTCTCACCAACCCCGGTATCGAAGCAGCGATTCGGGAGGTCACCCCTACCTGGGGCCAGTGGAACGCCACCTGTATCCTCAGTTTCGCCTCGGATTCCGTTGACCAGTTCGGCGAGATGGCGGCCATGGCCGCCCAAGGCACCGGATACCGGGCGATCGAACTTAACCTAAGTTGCCCCAACGTGGAAGATGGGTCTCTCTTCGGCCACAGCGCCCAGCTCACTGCCCAAGCAGTAGCCTCGGTCAGGGCCAATACGGACCTACCCATTTTGGCCAAACTGGCGCCGAACGTGCCTGACATCACCGCGATCGCCCGCGCTGCCGTTGACGGCGGGGCCGACGCCATTACCATCTGCAATACAATGCCGGCCATGCGCATAGACACCCAGACCCGCCAACCGGTGCTGGGCAACGTCACTGGGGGCCTCTCCGGTCCAGGCCTGCGCCCAATCTCAATGGCCATGGTTTACCAGGTCTCCCGCGCGGTGGACGTGCCTATCATCGGTGTCGGCGGCATCTTCTCCGGCGAACATGCGGCAGAATACATCCTGGCCGGCGCGTCAGCCGTACAGATAGGCAGCGCCAACCTGGTTGGATTGTCAGCGCCGTGGCGGATCTTGACGGAACTTCAAGACTGGATGGTTGAGTCCGGAGTCACTGACCTTCGTAGTTTGTCCTAACGGCCTGCCAGCCGACGCTCCGTTACCCGCTCAAAATAGGCGTGCATCCCCAGATAACATTGGATACGATATAATTGCTTTTGAGTCGCCAGAGACGAAATCAACGGCCATCGCGTCTATGGCGCTAATCTAAGAGGTTTGAATATCCATGGTTTCCGTTCTCCAAAAAGTGCTTGGCGACCCCAATGACAAAGCGCTGAAAAAGCTTGCTCCGTTCGTCGAAGAGATCAATAAGCTAGAGCCGGAATTCCAAAAATTAACCGACGACGAACTCATGGGCATGACCGATGAGTTCCGGTCGCGCCTGGCCGAAGGGGAAAGCCTGGGCGACATCTTGGCCGAGGCCTTCGCCACCGTGAGGGAAGCCGCCCGGCGCACCCTGAAACAACGCCATTACGACGTACAGCTCATCGGCGGCTTGGTCCTCCATATGGGCCAGATCGCCGAGATGAAGACCGGCGAGGGCAAAACACTGGTCGCCACGCTGGCCGTCTATGTGAATGCCCTGGAGGGCAAAGGCGTCCACGTAGTCACAGTTAACGACTACCTGGCCCGCCGCGACCCAGTCTGGATGGGCCAGATATATCATTCCCTAGGCCTGACCATCGGCTGCCTGCAACACGACGTTAGTTATGTGTACGACCCCGAGGTTACCGACGCACCCGCGGGCATGGAATCTCTCCGGGCCGTGACTCGGGCGGACGCCTACCAGGCTGACATCACCTACGGCACCAACAATGAATTCGGTTTCGACTACCTACGGGACAATATGGCGCTGGAAGCGGCCAACCGAGTACAGCGTGACCTGAACTACGCCATTGTTGACGAGGTCGATAACATCCTCATTGACGAAGCCCGGACACCGTTGATTATCAGCGGACCGGCAGACGAGCCGGTGCAGCTCTACCAAAGCTTTGCCAAGCTGGTGACCCGGCTGGAAGACGAAACCGACTTCACCATTGACGAGCGCACCCAGGCCATCTCCCTGACCGTAGACGGCATCTCGAAGATGGAGCAATGGACCAATACCGACAACCTCTACGACCCGGAAAACTACCACCAGGTCCACTACATGGAGAATGCGCTCAGTGCGGAGATCTCCAAGATACGCGACAAAGATTACGTGATACAGAACGGCGAAGTGATTATCGTCGACGACTTCACCGGTCGTCTTCAGCCTGGCCGCCGGTGGTCAGACGGCCTTCATCAAGCAGTCGAGGCCAAAGAGGGCGTCAAGATACAGCGCGAGAGCATCACCTACGCCACCATCACGCTACAGAACTACTTCCGCCTGTACCAGAAGCTGGCCGGCATGACCGGTACCGCGCTAACTGAGTCAGACGAGTTCTACAAGATCTACGGGCTAGAGGTGGTTGCCATACCCACAAACGTACCTATGGGCCGCGAAGACCACTCTGACCTGGTATTCCAGACCGAAGACGGCAAATGGAACGTGATTACGGATGACATCGCCTCACTGCATGAAAGCCACCAGCCTGTGCTGATCGGCACTACCTCCGTGGAAGACTCCGAATTCCTGAGTGAACGGCTAAAGAAGCGGGGCGTGCCTCACCAGGTGTTGAACGCCAAGAACCACGAGCACGAAGCCACCATCGTCGCCCAGGCGGGCAAACTGGACGCCGTAACCGTGTCCACTAACATGGCTGGCCGCGGCACCGACATCGTTCTGGGTGGCAGCGACACCGACCGCGCCGACTGGAAGGAAGAGCATGACAAGGTGATCGAGTTGGGTGGACTTTACGTCATCGGCGCCGAGCATCACGACGCACGCCGCATCGACAACCAGCTACGAGGCCGCGCCGGACGCCAAGGCGACCCTGGCAGTTCCCAGTTCTATGTCTCCCTGGAAGATGAACTGATGCAGCGGTTCGGCGGTGACCGCATCAAAACGGTTATGGGTTGGGCCGGCCTGGACGAAGAAACCCCGGTGGAGAACAAGATCATCACCAAGTCCATCGGCGGCGCCCAGGTCAAGGTCGAAGGCTACCACTTTGACATGCGGAAGCACCTTCTCGACTACGACGATGTACTTAACAAGCAGCGGGAAGTCATCTACGAGGACCGCTTCGAAGCCCTGAGCGGCGAGTCTCTGAAGCTGAAATTCATCGAGATGCTGCGGCGTGAGTTCACGGAGGCTGCCAATCACCATCTGCCCGGAAAACACATCGACGACTGGAATCCCACCGGCCTGATCGATGAGATACGCGCCATCTGCCCCCTGCCACCGGAACTGGCCTCAGAAGAACAGATTTACGAGTGGAGCCGGGAGCAGATATTAGAGATTCTGGATGACTTCGCCGAGACGGTCTACGAAGCCCGGGAACAGGACGTAGGCGAAGAATCGGCCCGGACCATTGAACGGTTACTGCTGCTAAAGGCCATCGACACCCATTGGGTGCAACACCTGACGGCCATGGAGAACCTGCGGACCGGGGTTGGCCTGCAGGCCTACGGCCAGCGTGACCCGCTGGTGGTGTACCGGTCTGAAGGCAATAAGATGTTCGGTAATTTGCAGGTGGCAATCGAAACCGAGGTTGTACACACTGTTTTCCATGCCACATTGAACCAGCAGCCCGCCCAGGGGATCAGCCGCCGCGCAGGCGGCGCGGCAACACCGAAAGAAAGCCCGATGAAGGCCATTAACGACGCCCACCGCAACTCCTCCCCTGTAGCCACCGGAGGGAAGGTGGGGCGTAACGCTACCTGCCCCTGCGGCAGCGGCAAGAAGTACAAACGCTGCCACGGAGCATCCGCTTAGGGTTTTTCCGGCCGGTCCACCCTCATCGCTCGTCCTGCCTTAAACGTTCCGTCATCTATTGAAGCTGAGTGGTCCCTATTTCTTTCCGAACAGCCTGGCGAAGAACCCGGGCTTCTTGGCCGCAGGCCCGCTAGCCGCTGGCCTCTCGGGCATGTGATGCCCATGACTGTGACCGCCGGGTCCGTGGTCGTGGTCCCCGTGATCGTCATGGTCGTCGTGGGAGTCATGGCCTTCTTGAGTGCCGTGGTCGTGACCCTCATGGTCTCCATGGTCATGGCCTTCATGATCTTCGTGGTCTTCGTATTCGCCGTGGGCTTCAGACATATACTTCTCCGGCTCTTTATCGAACGCCACTTTGCAGCCCGGCGCGCAGAAGTAGTAGATCTTGTCATTGTGTTCACTCTGACCGCCAGGCGGGTTGTCGGTATCCACATCCATCTGGCAAATTGGGTCAATCGCTGTAGCCATTCCATTTCCTCCAATTAATTTCCTCTAATGCAAAATCAGGTGAGTCGGCTAGGCCCGTTAGACCTTGGCCCGGCGCAGCCTCAGGGAATTTGTCACCACCGTTACCGAACTGAAGGCCATCGCCAACGCAGCCAGTGCCGGATTCAAGAACCCCTGAGTGCCGAAAAAGAAGTCCAGGCTCCCGGGCACGCCGCCAATGCCCTGGAAGACGGGATAGAGGACTCCAGCAGCCACGGGGATCAGCATCACATTGTAAAAGAAGGCCCAGAACAGGTTCTGTTTGATGGTGCGGATGGTCTGTCGGCTCAATTCCAAAGCTGCAGCCACCCCGTTAACATCGCTCCGCATCAGGGTGATATCCGCCGACTCCATTGCAACGTCGGTCCCGCTGCCCATGGCCAGACCAACATCGGCCTGGACCAGCGCCGGTGCGTCGTTGATGCCATCGCCGACCATCGCCACTATCCGGCCCTCGGCCTGCAGCCTTTTGATTACCGCGGCCTTGTCGTGAGGCAGTACTTCGGCTTCTACATGTTCCACGCCCAATTCGCGGGCGATGGCCTGGGCTGTCTGAACGTTGTCTCCGGTCAGCATCACCACGTCAAGATTCATACTCCGTAATTTGGCCAGTCCCTCAAATGTCCCTGGTCTCAGAGTGTCAGCCACGGCAATCAGCCCTATTGACCGGCCGTCATAGGCCAGGAATATAGGTGTTTTGCCCTGGGCCGACAACGCTGACGCCCGTTCCACCAATCCGTTCAATTGGACTCCCGAGTCGTTCATCAACGCCTGATTGCCAAACATGACCAGGCGGCCGTTAACCTGGGCTGAGATTCCACGGCCCGGGATAGCCTGGAACTCAGACATGGACTCCAATTCCAGTCCCCGGCTCTGGGCTTCAATGACTATCGCTTCGCCCAAGGGATGCTCGGATCCTCGCTCGGCTGAGGCAGCCAAGAACAGAAGCTCCTGTCCTGAAGTCCGAGACGCGTCAGAAACCACTAGGTCAGTCACAACCGGCTTTCCGGTAGTGAGAGTGCCGGTCTTGTCCAAGACCACGGTATCGACCTTGTGAGCAATCTCCAGGGCTTGTGCCTGCTTGATCAGCACCCCGTGCTCAGCGCCTTTGCCGGTAGCCACGATAATGGCCGTTGGGGTGGCTAGTCCTAAAGCGCAAGGACAAGCGATGATCAAAACTGAGACCAGTACCAGGGTCGAGAAAGTCAGGACTGGGGCGGGTCCCAGCAGCATCCAGAACGCGAAGGCGGCCAAAGAAGCGATTATCACCGCCGGCACGAAGTAGGAGGCCACTAGGTCGGCCAGCCGTTGGATAGGCGCCTTGGAACCCTGGGCCTCTTCCACCAGGCGGATTATCTGGGCCAGAACCGTCTCGCCGCCCACCTGGGTGGCTTCGAAATATAGGGCGCCGTTGGAGTTCATCGTTGCGCCGTAGACCTTTTGGCCTGGGACTTTTTCCACCGGCATGCTTTCGCCGGTGAGCATCGATTCGTCCACCGCCGAATAGCCGTCCGTCACCAAGCCGTCCACCGGTAACTTCTCTCCTGGGCGCACCAAGACGGTGTCGCCGATGACAACTTGGTCCACCGGTATGTCTATCTCCTCACCGTCGCGCACTACCCGCGCCGAGGTGGGCCTCAGACCGATCAGCCGTCTTATAGCCTCGGAGGTACGGCCTCGGGCTCCAGCCTCTAGGAAACGGCCCAGCAGGATAAGAGCGATGATGATGGCCGCTGTGTCAAAATAAACCTTGGCCTCGATGCCGTTGTCAGCCAACACTCCAGGGGAAAAAGCATCCAGCAAGACCACAACAGCGCTGTAAACATAGGCGACCGTGGTGCCCAGGGCGATAAGGGTGTGCATGTTGGAAGTTCCATGCCGCAAAGCGCCCAGTCCGGAGGAGTAAAAGTTGGACCCGGCCCAGAATTGCACCGGTGTCGCCAGCGCCCATAGCAGGAAGGGATAGAAGCCGTGTCCCATGAAGCTGGAAACCCAAGGAAAGGCATCAAAGGTGCCCAGGAACAGGAGTATCGCGCCGGTCCCGGCAAATATCAGGCGGTTGCGCAGATCACGGATCTCTTTAACCTTGGAGAGCCTTTCAAGTTCCCTTTCCTGGTCCCCCGAGTCGTTGAAGCATTCCACACGATAACCAGATTCTTCCACCGCTTTCTGTAGGTCGGCAAGCTCGGCCATGCCAGGCACAAATTCGACCGTTGCCTTCTCTGAGCCCAGGTTCACGTCGGCCTGAGCAACTCCCGGCACGCCGCGGAGGGCGTTCTCGATATGGCTAACACAGGCCGAACAGGTCATTCCACCGATGTCCAGAGACGCCGTTTGGGTACCGAGTTTATATCCCGCCTCAGAAACGGCGTCTTGTATCAGCTGGAACGGAACCTCGGAGGAATCGAATTCCACCAGAGCTTTTTCCGTGCCCAGATTGACCGATGCCTCCAGCATGCCAGAAACGTCCATAAGGGCGTTCTCGACGTGACCCACACAGGCGGCGCAAGTCATACCCTCAACGGACAGGCTGATCTTCTTTATGCCCTTATCTGTTGTCACCATTTTTATAGTTCCAATCACCGGCCAGCCTGCTTGCTCAACAGTTCCAAGCCGCTCAATCGTTCGATGCGGACCGTTCCGCAAAGGTATGTCCCGCGCGTGCTATGCACCATCGGCAAAAATAAGATTCCCTTTGGAGGCGCTCTGACGTAGCTTTTTTAGGTCGGCATACTCTGGGGAGTTGTACCATTCTTTGACCCGATCGATGCTCTCGAACTCCAGCACCACCAACCGCTTTGGAGCCCAGGACCCCTCAAAGACCTCGCCGGAGGCCCCACGGACCAAGTAGGTGCCGCCAAACGCCGCCACTGTGGCAGGAACACCTGCAGCGTACTTGGCGTAGGTATCCGGGTCAGTTACTTCGATGTCTCCCACCAGATAGCCCGGCGTTCCCGTCCCTCTACCTTGGGTGGGTGGCTCGACGCCCTCCGCGACCAGCAACGACCCCGTGGACGCGCTCTGTCGCAGTTTGGTCAGCTCCTTGTAACCATCCGAGTAGTACCAACTCTTGATGGTGTCTACGTCTTTATACTCAGCCAGCACAAACCGCTCGGGGTTCCAATCGCCTTCGCATGGCTCACATTTGTCGGGCCCCCGCACCAGGTATCTGCCGCCGAACGCTCCGCTGCTTGCGGGCACCAGTCCGGCGTATTTGGCAAATGTATCTGGGTCGGTGACATTTATGTCACCGATTACGTATGCGGACATTTTTTATTCTCCGGCAATCATTATTTAGTCGAAAGGATGTACAGGCCCTTGAGCTCTTCCACAATCTCTTCGGCGCGTCCCGACTGGATACCTTCCACCACACAGGATTTCAGGTGTCCTTCAAGCAACAGGCTCTCCATCTTCTCGATGGCCCGGCGGACGGCGTAGGTCTGCTTCAGAACATCAACACAGTATTTGTCCTCATCCAGCATCTTCCGGATACCGGCTAGATGGCCTTCGATGTAGCTCATCCGTTTTAGGGCGTCTTGTTTAACTTCGGAAAGCATTGCGGTTCCTCCGAACCCACACCCCCTGGGGGTGGGTTTGCGTTTCACATACTACGCTGTGAAAACTGGCTTGTCAAATTTGCGGCTCGAATATGTTAGGCTGGCCCAATCTGCTAATCAAAGCGGGGTGGAGCAGCCATGGACGCCCATGAATTCTGGGCGGCGTTGAAAGGACGGGGACTAAATTTCTTCTCTGGAGTCCCCGACTCCACATTCCAGAACGCCTATAACTTCATGGTGGAAGACCCGGACATCCGGTACGTCCCGGCAGTGCGGGAGGACGTGGCCTTGGGCATTGCCAGCGCAACGTATTTCACTGGAGGGTTGGGCGGCGTCATCATGCAAAACTCCGGTGTGGGTAACCTGGTCAACCCCCTGACATCATTCAACCTGATGTATAGGATTCCAGCGGTTCTCATCGTGGGGTGGCGCGGTTACGGCGGACCGCCCAACGACGCACCGGAACATTGGATCATGGGCGCCAAAACTCCAGAGTTCTTCGAACTGATGGAGGTCCCATACGAGATCCTGGGACCGGATGACCTCGAAGCCGCTCTGGACCGTCTCCTGGTCAACATCAGAGGACGTTCAGTACCCGGTGCACTGCTGGTCCGCTCAGGGGTTATCACATGATCGCCCGTTACCAGGCCATCGAGAGAATCTTGTCGCACATCCAGAGCAACGACCTCGTGGTTAGCACCACGGGCATGATCTCCAGGGAACTATTCTCTCTCGACGACCGGCCGGGAAACTTCTACATGATCGGATCGATGGGTCTTGCCTCGGCTATGGGACTGGGTCTGGCCATCCAGGCGCCTCACAAGCGGATATTCGTGCTGGAGGGGGACGGAAGCGCCCTCATGAGTCTGGGAACACTCCCCCTTATCGCATCGGAAGGGCCACCGAACCTGGTGCACGTCATCTTGGACAACGAGGTCTATGAGTCAACCGGCGGCCAAGCCTCGATCAGTTCCAGGTTCGACCTAGACCAGACGGCCACCAGTGCCGGTTATCCCTGGACGCGCCGGGTAGATGGCATCGAAGAGCTGGAATCTGCCCTAATGGAAGCGACAAACGCCAGCCATCTCAGCCTGATCCTAGTCAAAGTCGGCATCGCCCCCATAGAGGGCATACCCCGTGTCTCCCACACGCCGGAAGAGATACGCGACCGGTTTAAAACGGCAGTCCAGCCATAGGCGGGGGCGGACTCATGGTTAGTCGGTTGCTGATAACAGCATCTGTGGGCGCCATGGTCTTTGCAGGGGCTTGCGGAAGAGAAACCCCTGCTCCAGAGAGACCGACTAGCCGGGCAACCGAATCGCCCACGGCGATACCCACCTCCGAGCCAACCCATACACCCGCGGCAATAGTCGGCCCCAATGAAGCTTGGGTGCACTACGACGCGGCCATCCGCATAGAGCCTGGTATCCGGCTAGCGTTCTACGTCCGAGGCAACGCCCTTTTACGGGTTGGGCCAGTTCCATCTGGCGATACGGGACTACGATAAAGCCCTACGCCTCGACCCAAAGTTCGTGCTAGGCTACCTCATTCGGGGACTTGCTCTTAACGAACTGGACCAGCACATGCAGGCCGTCGAGAACTACGACCAAGCCATCAACCTGTCCCCCGACTTCACGCACGCCTTCATCGGACGCGCACTGGCCCACGCCGCTCTCGGCAATGACGCCGAAGCTCAACAGGATACAGACCGGGCCGTTGACCTTGGGCGCCACCGAGAGCAGATGGAAGCACGGTTAGCGGCGATTACAGAGCAGCGGTAGCGACTACCCGTCGTACTCGACCATCGCCGTAGAGCACGGTTTGTTGGAACCTAAGGACGAGGAGCAGCTAGGCTAAACCACGTACCCGTTCCGCCGGTCCCAGTCCTCCGCCTCCTGGCTGCGCTCTGACGGATCGCCGTAGCCGCCGCCGCCGGACGACAGGCAGTAAACGTGGTCGCCGGGGTAGACCACTACCTCGGTCTCCTTGGAGCCCAAAGGCCGCTCAGAACCGTTGGAGAGTATCTTGTAGTCATGGGGCTGACCGTCTTCACCGTCGAATAACCCGAAGGGCGGCACCACAATGCCGTCGCCGGCCGTGTTCAACAGCGCCGGGCCCTCGCCTTGGTAGACCAAGTCACAGATTCCGCCCAGTCCGCCCCGCCAGGCTCCCTTACCGCCTGAGTTGGGCCTCAGTTCGTGCCTGCGTATGAAGAAAGGGAACCGCTCTTCTGTGACTTCGATGCTCGGACTGCGGATTCCGCCAGCCACGTTCACCTCGCCCACGTTGGACCAGCCGTCATAGCCGTGAGCCGCGCCGCCGCCGCCGCGAGCAAGAAAGAAGTGCCAGATGAACTGGCGTCCCGTGCGGGGGTCTTTGCCGGTGATAGCATAGCGCAGCCGGCGCGAGAACCCGGCGTTGACCGACTTTGGCACGGCCTGGGATAACGCTTTGAATATCGCCTCGACGATCTCCTCAGCGCAGTGGTTTGTGCTCATGCACACGGGGGCCGGGGGGTTAGCGTTCACGATCAGCCCCTTTGGGGCTATGATGTCCACCGGCCGCATGGAGCCCTCATTCTTGGCTACGTCTGCCGGGGCCACATACATGATGGCGGCGTGGGCCAGGGAACGGGTGTTGGCGTAGGCGCTGTTGATGAATCCCGTGACCTGGGGATTGGACTCACCAAGGTCGATGGCCATGGAATCTCCAGCTATGGTCACCTTGGCCCGGATTGGTATCAGCTTGTTTTCAAAGCCATCATCGTCCACCAAGGATTCTCCGTGGTAGACGCCGTCGGGCCATTCAGATATGAACTGCCGCACCTGACGTTCAGTGGCGGCTAAAATCTCCGACACGGCAGCCAACAGCCGGTCTGCGCCATAGCTCTCTAGCAGGCCGTCAATCCGTTGGGCGGCGATCATCACCGAGCCGATCTGGGCGTTCAAGTCGCCTAGGAAATTCTCTGGCTGGCGCACGTTGGCCGAGAGCATCTGCAAGACATCGTCCCTGGGCACGCCCTTGTTATACAGTTTCAAGGGCGGAATACGGATGCCCTCCTGGAATATCTCGGTGGCGCGGGGATTGTAGCCACCGTGGGTGCCGCCGCCCACATCGCTGTGATGGGCGCGGTTCACGCCATAAAAGAGCAACCGCCCTTCATGAAAGACAGGCTTGATGATCGTGATATCGGGCAGGTGGCTACCGCCGAAATAAGGGTCATTCAGGATGAACAGGTCGCCTTCTGACATGGTATCGCCGAAGTAGTCCCGCACTGCAGCTCCGGCCACGGGCAGGGCGCTGACGTGCACTGGGATGCCTTCACCTTGGGCCACCAGTTGGCAGTCGGCGTCCAAGATGGCGGTGGAGAAATCGCGGCTGGAGTTTAGAATCTGGGACATGGCGGTCCGGAGCATCACCTCGGTCATCTCCAGGGCGATTGACTCCAACCGGTGCTCGACCACGGCTAGGGTCACCGGGTCAGGCCGGTCTGCAGCCCCCGCAGTCGCCACCGTGCCTGTTTCAGACTCCAGTGAGACCAGCAGCTCGATGCCGCCGTACGGGTCGATATTAGCCGTATCACCGGCTTCGACCAGCACGGTGGTGAAATCCGATTCCAGGACTGCTGGACCGGCCACCGAGACGCCAGGCGAAAGGTCTCCAATCTCATAGACCGGCGCATCGACCCATCCATCCAGGTAGATCTTGCGGCGTCCTTTTTCTTTGGCGGGTTTGGCGTGGCCGGTTTCTAGCGGCGGCGGGTCTAATTTGGGCAAACGGCCCACCACGCTGGCCCGCAACGTCACCAGCCGTATCTCCTGCTCCGACTGACTGTAGGAATACAACTCCTGGTAACGCTGATGGAAGTTCGCCGCCCATTGGGACAGCAACGTCTCAGCGGATTGGCCTAGGTCCGAAATGGGGACGTTGACCTCGTAGATCTGGTCCAAATAGCGCATGTCAGCCGAGATTGAGACCTCTATATTGGCCTCGGACACGCCCTGTTTTTGCAACCTCTCCTGGCCCTCGGACTCCATCCCAGAGATGATCGTTTTAACAGCATCTAGGTCCATTCCCAGTAAAGACTCCGGATGTGACCGGGAATAATCATATTTGAGATCGGTGGACAACATTCCATGTGCCGAGAGAACCGCGGCAGCAGCTGGGATGATCACCTTCTCTACCTGAAGTTGCCGGGCCACCTTGGCTGCTTGGAGTCCGGCGGCGCCGCCAAAGGCCATCAGGGTGAACCGCCGGGGGTCCACACCGCGTTGGACCGACATCAGCCGGATGCCCTCTGCGATCGACGTGGAGACAACGGTTGCGACACCCTCGGCAGCCCCGATCATATCCAGGCCCAAGGGTTTAGCCACGTGCTCAGCCACAGCCTTCTCAGCTAGGGCGGTGTCCAATATCGCGCTGCCGCCCAAGAAGTTGCCGGCGTCCAGATAGCCCAAGGCCAAGTTGGCGTCGGTGACCGTCGGACGGTCGCCTCCCTTACCGTAGGCAGCCGGGCCAGGCATGGCCCCAGCGCTCTCGGGGCCGACCTGCATGATCCCACCGGGACCCACCGAAGCGATGCTGCCACCGCCGGCGCCCATGGTGTGGATGTCGATCATTGGGACCGATATCTTCCAACCTGCCTCGAATTTCTCCGTGCTGAGATGGGGCTCGCCGTTCTCAATCAAGGAGATATCGGTGCTGGTGCCGCCCATATCAAAAGCGATGATGTCTGATTCTCCGACCAACCGTCCGTAGGCCGCCGCACCGGCAACCCCGCCCGCTGGGCCAGACAGTATGGAGCGCACAGCCTGACGTCGTGAGTCTTCAATAGGCGCAACTCCGCCATTGGACTGCATGATTAGGAAATCGCCGCCTTGTTCCACCGAGGTCAATCGATCTTGGAGGTTCTCCAAGTAACGTCCAAGTACCGGCCCGACATAGGAGTTGATCACCGTGGTGCTAAGCCGATCAAATTCTTTTATCTGGGGGATGATCTGAGAAGAAAGAGAGGTGTACATGCCGGGGAACTTGGCTTGGATCAACTCGCCGACCCGGTCTTCATTTTCTGAATTTAGGTAAGAGAAAAGGAAACAGACGGCCAGTGCCTCTACCCCTTCATCCTTCAGGCCGTCCAGGGCCGCGTTCAGGGCGTCTTCGTCCAAATCTACTTTGACGCTACCGTCGGACAAAACCCGTTCCGGGACCTCGGCCCGCATATACCTGGGCACAAGCGGCACAAAAGGTGTCATGCGCAGGTTGTAGCGGTCTTCTTTCAGCCCTTCCCGCATCTCCAGCAGGTCTCTGAAACCGTCGGTGGTTATCAAGCCAACTTTTGCGCCTTTCCGCTCCACCAGGGTGTTGGTGGCCACGGTACTGCCGTGGATGATCATGTCGGCCGACGCCAAAAAGTCCGCCAAGGAAAGGTCATGAGCGGAAGCAGCGTCATTCAGACCGGTCATCAGGCCCTCGGACGGGTCGTTGGGCGTGGATGCGGTCTTAAAATACCGAGGGGGCTGGCCTTCCTGGGCAACCACAAAGTCGGTGAATGTGCCACCAACGTCGATTCCAATCACGTACACGGTCGACTACTCCCCTATTATTAAATTTCAGATCGGTCCGGGCTAAATGAACCGGGGCTCCACATCGAACGGCAACCCGAAGGCGTGCTTGCCGATTAACTCTAGGGCGTCGAATCCGCCGAGGGGGTGCATGGTCCCGGCTCGGACATCACGGTAGTACCGCTCCAGGGGCCGGCCCTTGGCTAGGCCCGCGCCGCCCACCATGTCCATGGCCTTGTTCACGACGTCCTG
>VFHF01000094.1 GCA_009392095.1 SAR202 cluster bacterium | reverse complement strand
ATTACCAAAATCGGTCTGACTTTCGATGCCACGCTGAATGAAAAATAGAGTCTGCCAAGGCGTCAGTTGGAAGATTCTCCGTCGGCCTGAGGCGCTCCTCAGAATGACAGGTTGATAGCAGGACCGCGCTAAACGGCCATGATGTGATAGCCGGCATCAACGGGGATGATAGCGCCCGTGATTCCGCTGGAGAGCCCGCTGCAGAGGAACAGCGCCGTTTGTGCTACCTCTGTCACTGTGATATTCCGTTTCAACGGAGCTTTCTCAGCTGCGGCGTGGTGCATGTCCCTGAACCCGCTGATACCCCTCGCAGCGAGGGTCTGCAGGGGGCCTGCCGAGATGGCGTTGACCCTGATGTTCTGCTCTCCGAACTCGTAGGCCAACTGTCGGACACTGTGCTCCAGAGCCGCCTTGGCCGTGCCCATCACGTTATAGCCGGGGTAGACTTTTTGGGACGCATCAAAGGTCATGGCCAGCACGCTGCCACCATTGGTCATCAGCGGAGCCGCGTGGCGCACCAAGGGCAACAATGAATAGGCGCTCACCTCTAGGGCAATGCGGAACCCCTCCCGTCCGGTGTCAACGAATCGGCCTTCCAGATCTTCGCGATTGGCGAAGGCGATGCTATGCACTACGAAAGAGATATCGCCGAATTCTGTTTTCAACGTCTGGAACACCTCGGCGATCTGCTCGTCGTCCGTGGCGTCGCAGGGCAGGGTTAGAGCGCTCTCCATGGTGGCCGCCAATCCCTCCACACGCTCTTTAAGGCGGTCTCCTTGGTAGGTGAGGGCGATACGCGCCCCCGCCTGGGAGAGGGCTTCTGTGATGCCCCAGGCGATACTACGGTCATTGGCTACGCCGAATACGATACCTTTCTTGCCGGACAGATCTATCGGAAACACCTGGCTACCTCTCTAACACTTCATCTTCGACACAGCTCAAAGGCCGCTGGGACGATCTTTGAATCAGGCGTAAGCCGGGGCCACCTGCTCTAGGAATATCTCTAATTGTTTCTCCGGATGGAAGCTGGCAAAGCGCACCACAACGGTGCCAACACCAGCCTTCACATATTCCGCGATCCGGTCGGCAACACGCTCCGGACCGCCGAAGGGGCCCCAACGGGTGCCCCAAATATCTGAGCCGTAATAACCAGTCAACCACTCAACAGCGTCCGCTTCGGCTTTTTTAAGGTCGAAATCCATGTTCACTGTGATGTGGAAGGCCTTTTCCATACTGCTTGGGTCGCGTCCTAACTCCGAGGCTGTCTCGTTCACCTTTTGGATAACTTGAGCATATTCATCCGGAGTGTCTGAGATGGAGATTATACCCGCCCCCAGTCGGGCAGCCCGGCGAATCTGGGCCTGGCTCTTCGCCCGGTAGTGTGTGGCCAGCAGGAAAGGGATTCCCTCGTCATTTGCGGGTACAGGCCGCATCAGAGGGGAGTCAAGGTTAAAATTCCGCCCATGGAAATCGAATGGTTTACCCAACCCTAGACCTTGGACGATCTCAATGATCTCTTCGAACCGGCGCCCCCGCCCTTTCGAGGCCACTCCCGCGGCTGCCCATTCGCGTTTCTGATCGTCGTTAAACACCCCACCCACACCGGCGCCAATCACCAACCGACCTCCGGATATCAGGTCGACGGTATTCAAAGTCTGTGCCAGTAGCACCGGATGACGGAGGGCCGGGAGCAAGACCGCCGTGCCCAACCTGACGCGGCTGGTACGGGCAGCAAGCGCTCCCAGAACTGCTAGGGGTTCCATGCGGGGCTTGGCCACCAGACTATCTCCGACCCAGACTGAGTCCAATCCTGCCTTTTCCACGGTCTCAGTCAATTCGAAGATGCGCTCCATGTTGGCAGGCTGTTCGCCCTTCAACAATAGACCTCGGGTGGGCAATAAGATACCGAGTTTTACTTTTTTATCGGTCAAGTTCACTACCCGGGATTTTCCTCAAGAGACTGAGGGCCCAAGCTGTGTTCGACGGACAACCGTTCAAGCAGTCCGGGTTCCATATGCTGGAACGTCGCCAAATCATCGACCACGTCCAGGTCAAAACCCAGACCTTGGCTGGAGTTGATAGCCACGGATCTTTCGAGCCGGGCTGCTTGAGTCAGGTGCTTCATGAAACTGCGCTGTCCCAGTTCTGGCTGCATAAAAACTCCCAGCGGGACAAGGATCGAATTGGTACCACCATCCCGGCGGGCCGGCGCCAGTGTCACGTTTCCCTGGCTGCGGGATGCCTGCATCATGCTGTGTATATCTGCCGGCTTCAAGAAGGGCAGGTCGCCAGCTACGTAGAGGGCCGACTTGCCTTTCTCAAAAGCCAGTTCGAAAGCCTTTTTCAAAGTGTCGTTTAGGTCTTCGCCCAATTCTTCCAGGCATTCTGCGCCCAAACTCCGAGTCATCTCGCAGACACGGTCATCGCCTCCGACCACCCAGACTGTATCGATAGATGCAGCCTTGATGGCCAACACCACACGGCGCAGCATACCCAAAGCCAGGTCGGCCCGTTGAACAGCCGTCAGCGTTTGGGCCAGCCGCGACTTCCCCTGAGAAAGGGGTTTCATGGGAACGATCGCGATTACATTCTGTGGGTCGGTGACCATCTAGTCCTGTTCGAGGTTAATCGGCAAGAGCCAGAATCTCTCTGGCCAGCGCAATTTTATCCTCTTCCGTCTCCATGATAATCGATGTAACCAAAGGAGTTAATCCCAGTTCCTCAATCTCTGAAACCAAGTCCTGGTCCTCGTTATCCATCACGAATACGTCACAGATGTCCCGGTATTCCCGGGCAACCTCAACGCATGACACTTGTTTGCCCAACTCAGCCATAATCTTGCCCGCTGGGCCTTTCACGGCATCCCCTCCGACGATCGGGCTGACGCAGACCTTTTTTCCCGAAAAGTCGCGCATCAGCTGCCTTACACCAGGCAAGGCCAATATCGGCCCCAGACTCAGATACGGGTTTGACGGGCACAGCACCAACATACCGCATTTGGCCAGCGAATCCAGCAGCCCAGGCGCGGGGGTTGCATTTTCAACACCGACATAACGGATTTCAAAAACCTTTGGTTCGGCCCTGCGGCCGACGAAATACCGCTGCATAGGCAGTTCGCCCTCGTCGGTAGAAAGGACTGTTTTCACCGGGTCATTGCTCATAGGTATGACACTGTGAAAGACGCCAAGGCTCCGATTCAACTCTAAAATTACTTCGGACAAAGTCTTGCCTTCGGCCAATAATTGAGAGCGCCGGATGTGAGTGGCGAAATCGCGGTCGCCCAGGTTGAACCAAGTGTCAACACCGAACTTTCCCAACATCTCAAGAGCGGTGAAAGTATCCCCGGCCACGCCCCAACCAGTCTCTTGGTTTGAAAGGCCAGAAAGGGTATACATCATGGTGTCCAGGTCTGGTGAGACATGAAGGCCATGGAAAGTCTCGTCGTCCCCGGTATTCACGCAGATAACCAGGTCGCCGGGAGGAAGACAACGGGCTAGCCCAAAAACAAGTTTAGCGCCACCGACGCCCCCGGCCAATGCCAGTACGGTAGAAGATTCGGGAGTCACCATCGGTGTCCATAGGTTCGAAATCCGGCGCCGGGATAGGACACTAAACGACTAGACCTTTGCACTTGGTTTTTTGTTGGGATGCTCAAATCGGTAGGTGTCTAGTTTGAC
>VFHF01000093.1 GCA_009392095.1 SAR202 cluster bacterium | reverse complement strand
CAGCCGCGAGAATTCAGGGATCCTAACGTGGTTACCGATCTGTGTATTGCGACTACGGTAACGCTGGAGCGCCGTCTGATTCTGAGGGGCATGGCAGGGTTCTCCTTGCTAGAGTCAGACCATCAGGCTAATTGTACTTTACCGAGGGATTGAGACGAGATTGGGAATGAGAGCGAGGAGTTGCCCTGGCGGGACGCGGAATAACGAAGAAGGGCCCGCCAATCATTGGCAGACCCTCTTCAATATTCTTTGATTGATGGCCGTATCGGCTTAGTCGTCGGCTGCGGTTGGCTCCGCGGTACGGTTGTCAACGAAATCGTTGGCGCAAACCGAGGCGTTGAGCAATCCCCAGCGCACCATCCAATTGTAGGTGTCCTCTACCTGTTCATCGGTGTAGGGCAACGGGTGGGTGTAACGCAGGCGCGGCAGGTGGAAATCGTCTGGAGTCAGACCGCCCCATTCGTCCGCGATCGCCGCGAACCTTGGTTGGTCGATCAGGTAGTGCAAGAAGCGCTTTTTGTCAGAGTTGATCAGATCCACTGCTTTGATCACAGCGCGGTTGATGGCGGCGAAAGTTTCCTTGTCCATATTGTCGCTGGCGTTCTCGGCGCCCAGGTAATGGCCCTCGCAGACCGATCGGCAACCGTTCTTCTCAGCTAGTGCTATCCAAGGCTCCATCAGCATGGCGGCGTCCACTTCTCCGCTCATCAGGGCTTCGAACCGGTAGCGGGGGCTCCCATAATGCAGCAGTTTTATCTTCTCTGCCGGGATGTAACCTTCAATAAGCCGGAGCGCGGTGTAATGGGAACCCGCGTGGAACTGGACGGCGATGGGCCTATTGGCCAGTGAACTGGGGTAATAGTGGTCGGATTCTGCCCGCACCATCAACGCCTGATTGGCGACGGCGGAGCGCAACCCAATGATCTTGGCGCCCTGTTTGCTCTCGTAGGCCCGACGGACCTGACCCTCTTCTCAAGCGCGGTAGATCGCGACTTGGTTGTCCTCGAAAGGCGTGTGGCCCAGGATCGGGTCAACCTTTTCTGGGTCAGCGACAGGTAGCTCAACGTGCACGGAAATGGAATCAACAAATTCCATATCTATGCCCTCTTCGGCAAAGAAGCCCTGGTCCTTAGCCACGAACCATGGCAAACTGAAAACAGCGCCGCTGGTCTCGCTTACAACCTTTTTCATACCCATCAGTCCTATCGGTCAGATCGAATAATCAGTGTCTATTATATGCAGCGAGTTTACCATATCCAGTGTTTTTGTTCGAAGAAAGCCCAAGTCTACGCGCCGTCGTTCGTGCCTGGCAAGGACCCAAATTCCTTGACACTGATTGAGGGCTGACTTAGTATCAGCCCACGAACAACCCCCTGAAATACCCGCGCGGATTGCCCGTGTTGGAGGCTTCCGCCATTGGCAAAAGGAGTACCCATGGAATTCGGTCTGTTCATGATGCCGTTGCATCCACCCCATCGCAGCTACGCCGATTCTTACGACCGGGACCTGGACTTGATCGTTAAAGCCGACCAGCTAGGCTACACCGAAGCCTGGATCGGGGAGCATATAACGGAGCGCTGGGAAAACGCTCCGTCCCCCGAGTTGCTCATCGCCAAGGCATCGGCGATGACAGAGAACATCATATTCGGCACGGGCGTAACGCTTTTGGCGATCCACAACCCAGTGGACTTGGCCCACCGGCTGGCTATGCTGGACCACTTGTGCCGAGGCCGGTTCTACTGGGGCATCGGGACCCGCGCCATCCCCACCGACCTGCAGCTCTATGGCCTAGACCCCAGCGACCGGCAGGGAGTGGGTGAGCGTTCTGCTGAGGTGCTGGATGTGGTGTTGAAGATTTGGCAGAACGAAGGCAAATTCGAGCATCATGGCAAGTATTTCGATATTTCGGCCCCGGAGTTGGACTCGGTGAAAGAGCGGGGCTTGCATATGAAGCCCTTCCAGCAGCCTCATCCGCCCATCAGCGCCGCTGCCACGACCATACGTTCCGACTCAATCAAGAACGCTGGCGTGCAGGGTTGGATCCCCATGAGCAGCCCAACTCTCTCCGTGCCCAACCTGACTGGACATTGGGAGGAGTACGAAGCGGGCGCTATCAGCGCCGGCCGCACCGCTAATCGGAGCAATTGGCACATTGCCCGCGACGTATTGGTGGCGCCGACGGCCCAGGAAGCCAGAGAACGGGCCAACGCGATCTTGGTACACAACTACCAGACCCACCAGGAGCCGAACCGTCAGCCCAGCCTGCTGGCCGGCTCCAAGAACGACCCAGATATGCCCGACGAAGCCATCAATGTTGAATACCTGATGGACAACGTCTGGATCGTCGGCGACCCCCAGGAATGCGCCGACCAGATCCGCAAGATCTACGGAGAGGTAGGTGGATTCGGTACGCTGCTGACCGTCACCCAGGACCCCGACAACCACCAGTGGCAGCACGAGTGCCTGGAGCTCCTGAAAAATGACGTAGGCCGCAGGATCGCTGACCTGGGGTAGCGGCGGCCAACTAATACGATTGGAATATGTAAGGCCCTAGTGTTAACCGGGGCCTTCTGTGTTACTTACGTGGAGGCCGGATAGCGCTCATCCGCCATTGATCAGCACTACCTCGTGTTGGACAGGGGAGCTGGCGTAGGGGCCGTCGGCAGACATGAATACGTCGATCTCCGATCGGACGCCGAACTCGGGCAGGTAGATGCCGGGCTCGATGGAGAAGCAGATACCGGGGATGATTCGCCGGGTGTCGTGGGTCTCGAACCCGTCCAGATTGACCGCTTCGCTGTGGACCTCAAACCCGATACTGTGACCCAGCCGGTGGGTGAAGTACTCTCCATAGCCCCGGCTGCCGATGTACTCTCTGGCTACCTGGTCGGCCTGCCAGCCCAGGACCGCAGTGCCCTGGTTGTAGGCGTTCTCCAGATAATGGAGCGCGGCGTCTCGTGCGCCGATGACGATGTCAAATATCTCCTGCTGACGCTCTGGAACTGAGTCTCCCACGTAGGCTACCCAGGTGATATCGGCATAGACGCTGCCTACGGCTAAGCCCTTGGCCCAAAGGTCGATCAGCAGCCAGTCGCCTTGTTTGATGGCGCTGTGCCGGTCGGCCGAGGGTTCGTAGTGCGGGTCGGAGGCATTGGCGTTCACGGCGACGATCGGCCCGTCCGGGGAGGCGATGCCCTGGTCGGCAAACCGGTCCCGGATGAATTCGGCGACATCGAATTCATTGATCTCTTCCGCCAGGTGGTATCCAGCGAAAGCGAATGCTTCGTTTACGATCAGTCCCAACTTGTCCGCGGTTTCGCGGTGGTCGGCCAATTGCTCGGACGTCCACTGATGAGTTGCGTATTGCATCAGGTCGGCGGAAGAGACCACCTTAGGGCCAAGGCTGCGG
>VFHF01000092.1 GCA_009392095.1 SAR202 cluster bacterium | reverse complement strand
TAAAGTACCCCACCCCCGGTGCCTTCCCGATGGGGGTGTCGCTGAAACAAGAAGCTACTGATTAAGAGTTAGCAGGAAATCATACTCAGGCATGGCCATATGTGTTTTGCAGTCTCAACATTGTGTCTGTGAGTACATCTGAGTATCCTAGGCTATAAAGTAAACAAGACCAAAACAAGACCATGGAAGCAACATGATCAAACGGATGATGGGCGCAGCAAAGTTAGACACCTCTGTCTATGAAGAGGTCGAGGCGGACTCGTCTGCGACGAGACAAGCTATGGCGGTAGTCGTCGTAGTAGCCCTGGCAACGGGAATTGGCATGTTCAGGACAGGCGGCCTGGTTGGTCTCGTGGTAGGTATCCCAGTATCGATAGGTCTTTGGGCACTCTGGGCGTGGATCACCTACTTCATAGGAACCACCATATTGAAGACCGCTGAGACGGAGGCAAACTGGGGGCAACTAGCGCGAACTTTAGGGTTCGCACAATCCCCTGGGGTGTTAAAGGTCTTTGGATTTATTCCGGGCATCGGCCTTTTGTTCTTCTCGATTGCATCGATCTGGCAGTTGGTGGCCATGGTGATAGCCATTCGACAAGCTCTCGAATTTACATCCACTTGGAGGGCTGTCGGAGTAGCAATAGTCGGTTTCATCCCTTACGCGTTAGTAACTACCTTAATCTTCGCGTTGATTTAAATCAGTGAGTCCTCCGGCGACAATCTACCGGGGAATAGAAAAGGGCCACCGCACAAATCAAGGACGGTGACCCTTCGAGGGACGTTTTCTAAGAAACGTTGACGGGACTTACTACACTAGTCCAACGTCCCAACATTGGTGACATCAGATCCCGCAATTTCTCTACCTCATCGGTTTCAACAACCATGAAATGGAAATGCTCCGGCTGGCAACCACCACCGATCACGTATTCGATTCCAAGTTCCTTGCACCGTTCAGGCCAACTCGGGTTGGGTGGGAACTTTCCTGGGTTGCCCAAGCCGCAAAATTCAGGTGTGTGATGTGATGAGATATGAAACCGCATAGTGTCCTCCGGTCTAGCAAACGATTGGGGTCGTCGAAACTATACGAGATGACGTTTGGTGTCAGTGAATGGCAGCGGCTGGGGCGGCGGCCCGTTCATTGACCAATCGTCCAGTATGGAACCTAGATAGAGCGAAAGGCTTGATCAGGTCAGGAGTTTCTCCAGTGGAGATGAGGTGGGCAATACTTTTTCCCGCTGCCGGCGCAGCCTTGAACCCCCAACTACCCCAGCCGCAGGAGAGCACAAATCCGTCCAACCCTTGTACGGTGCCCATGATTGGAGCGTAGTCTGGCGACATGTCGCACAATCCCGACCATTGGCGCAGGACTTTCACCTGACCCATGCACGGGAACATTTCTAGCGTGTGGGCTGCCAATTCTTCAATGGGACGCAGCGACGAGTGCTGGCTGTAAGACTGGTAGGGGTCCACACCTCCTCCGATGACCACTTCACCGCGGTCGGTCTGGTAAACGTAGGCGTGGAGATTGGCGGACGAAATAGTTTTGTGCAAGAACGGCTTTAGCGGCTCCGTTACCATAACTTCCAGCGGGTGGGTGGTTAGCGGGAGTTCCAGATCCACCATGGCCGCGATGGTTGAGCTCCATCCGGCGGTGGCGCTTAGCACGGTGTCGGCTTGCACGAAACCACGCGAAGTTTCCACACCGCTGACCCGGCCGTTGGTGCGGTCTATTCCGGTAACTTCGGTAAATGGGTGCAGTTCCACACCGCCATTGTTCGCTCCTCGGGCGAATCCCCAGACTACAGCATCGTGACGGACCACGCCGCAGGGCGGATGATAAAGGGCCCCAAGGATAGGGAACGGCCTGCCCTCTCGAAGGTCTATGGGTGGCACTAGGTCCTTGACCTCCTTTGGGCCCACCATGCGGCTGTCCACGCCCAAGAGTCGGTTGAATCCTGCGCGCATCCGCAAACCGTACACCGCAGCGTCGGTGTGTCCTAAATCTAGCCTGCCCATCTGGTTGAACAATAGGTTGAAATTCAACTCCGTGGCCAGGCCCTCGTAGAGCTTTAAACTTTCGCTGAAGAATGGTATGCCTTCGGCTGTTATGTAATTGGCCCGGATGATGGCCGTGGTGCGGGCGCTGGCGCCGCCGCCCAAGTAGCCTTTATCAAGGACGGCGATGTCCTTAATTCCCAACTTGGTCAGGTAATACGCAGTGGATACACCGTGGACCCCGCCGCCTATAATCACCACCTGGTAACGGTCCTTCAGAGGCCGCTTGTCCCACATCCGGTTCTTTTTAAATAACTGGAGCACCAAATACCGCTCTCCTTAGCCCTATTATCGCCCTGTCTCGGGGGAGGTTAGCATCCGTCTTGTAGGCACTTGATGGCCTCGGTACCCACAGCCCCACCTCCAATACGGTGGGCGGCTTGGGTGATTACCTCCCAAATATATTCACCGTATTCCCGGGTGAAATAGAGTTGGTAAGCCGGCCCTGTTACTGCATCCTGTCTGACCAAAAGGCCCGGCACGTCGGCAAAACGGGATTGAACGCAGCGCAGGGACGGGAACGCCTCGGAGGAAACGTCCAACTCCGTGATCATCGACAATAAAAAGGTCGCCTGTGGACCGACGATGCCCGCGCCGGCTAGTCCTGACGAAATGTCGATTGTGTGGACGCAAGAAGCAGGCGGGGAGCGAAGAAATTCGGTCACGGTTTCCGCATCCCCAGGCGCGGTCAAAAAGATGAATTCGTCTCTAGCTAATCGCAATTCAAGGAGCGATACCGTTTCGTTTTCGGCGGCAATCCGGCACTCACGGGCCTGGCCTACGGCCAACTCCTTCTGGCCTGAGAATAATCCGGTTTCCAAAGAGACAGCATCTTCGCCCACCAACCGCACCGCACCCCTGGGGCTCAAGTCATGAATGCCGACACTCTCCCGAAGCATGTTCAGTTCGCTTGCACCGTCACCGTAATGGAGCGGCTGCTGCCACCCGTTAAGTTCAGACATGACCGCTCCTTGCAATAGCTCTAGGCGGGCCATGGCGCTGCGCCTCTCCTTGATCCATTCTCTTGTGCTCAACTCCGCAACCTCACGCCGTCAGGGTCGTAAACCGGCCGCAATGTGACGCTGGCCGTCTGTTCGCAGTCATTTATCAAGACCTCGATATTAGCGCCTTCCTTTGCCAGATGCGACGGCACCCAAGCGAGGCCGAACCCCTTGCCTAAGGTCGGGCTGAGACGAGCACTGGTAACCCGGCCGACCGGGCGGCCTTCACTGATAATTGGTACGCCGTCTTCAGGCACCAAGCCGCTCTCCATTATGAAGCCCACCAGCTTCTGCTTGATGCCCCTCTCTGCTGCGCCGGTAATTCCACCTCGGCCGATAAAGTCAGCCTTGTTCAGGTGCACGGCCCATTCGGAGCGGGTTTCCAATGGGTTCGAGGTCGAGTCCGTGTCTTGGCCAACGATGATATGTCCCTTCTCCAATCGCAGGATGCGCTGGGCTTCCAGACCGAAGGAGGAGATTCCAAATTCTCGGCCAGCCTCCGTGATTGATTCCCACAGGTACTCCCCGTGCTCGGAGGCGAAATGCAGTTCCCATCCAGCTTCGCCGACAAATCCGATGCGTATCAAAAGACAGGGCACCCCGGCGACTTGTCCTTGCCTTGAGCGCATGTACCTGAATTTGTCTGGGTCGAGATCGATATCTGTGAGCTTGGACAGGGCCTCCCTTGCTAAAGGTCCAGCAACGTTGACCGCACCGTAAGCGCCGGTGACGTTGGTCACGTGGACACACGGGCCCGCGCCAGACATCCACCAGTTGAACCAATCCTCGATCATGTCGGCGTTACCCGACGTGGTGGTAACGAAAAAGCGGTCTTGGGCCAGCCGCGTCACGGTGCCATCGTCCAAGATGGCGCCGTTGTCCGAGCACATCAAACCGTAGCGCACCCGGCCCACCCCCAGGTCGGAGAAGGTGTTGGTATAGAGCAAGTCCAACAACGCTGGTGCGTCCGCCCCTTGGACATCAAGTTTACCCAGCGTGCTCACGTCGATGATTCCCACCCGCTGCCGAACGGCGATCGCTTCGTCTTGGGCTGACCCGTAGTCGAGGGGACGCTGCCACAGGCCGGATTCGACCATGGATGCGCCCAA
Organism: SAR202 cluster bacterium; assembly: GCA_009392095.1. Taxonomy (GTDB): domain Bacteria; phylum Chloroflexota; class Dehalococcoidia; order Lucifugimonadales; family UBA3495; genus UBA9611. The sequence goes on along the minus strand of VFHF01000092.1, from coordinate 7,023 downwards.
TTCGCGGTGCAGGCGGTCCATGGGGCTCCGTTTTAATGGCATGTGGGAAGGCCCGGATAGGGCGGCCAGGGGTACCGGTTGGTAAGGGGGCCGCGAAGTCGTGGCGCCAATTTCGTCGATGCTGCGCCAGGTGTAATTTGCACAGATAGCGGCCAATGACTTGCCGCACATCTTCCCCTGGCACGGACCCATGGACACCGTTGTATAACGCTTCAGGGTTTGAATGTCCTCGAAGCCTTCGTCGATGGCGAATGTAACGTCCTTGGCGGTAACGTCCTCGCAGAAGCATAAAAATGACCTGGAGCCACCTTGAGCTCCGCTCACCGGCGCATTGGCTGCTGCCACCGAGTCCGCAGTCTGGACAGCCGTGTCATTGGAGTCGGCTGCCGGCACTGCGGAGCTCAAATCTCCGGCTGCACTGGACCCGGCTAGCCTACCCTGCGTCAATTGTGTGGCGAGACCGTGGGCGCCCATAACGTCACCCGCGGCGTAGATTCCCGACGGCAGGTGAGTCGGCACGGACTCCCCAATTTTGGCGTTGAACGACAACCGCCCCCCAGCCTGCTGGAGAAGAGCGTCCACTGGCTGATAACCGCCTGACATGCAAACTAGGTCACATGGGATCCGTTCGGGCCGGCCCTGTAGGGCTCCGTCCACCGGAGCTACCAAGACCCCTTTGACCTGGCCCCGGCCGGTCGCTTTAACCAATCTGTGGCCCTGAAGGGCCCGGATTCCCCGGGCGGATACGGTCGCGGACAAACCCGGCTGGGGGCTCTCCAAGTTTGCGTCCACTATTGCTGCCACGTTCACCCCCGCATCCAGCAACTCCAGGGCAGTCTGATAGCCCAGTTCGGTATTCGTGGCTACGACTGCGTTAGCGCCCGGACGTATTCCGTAGAGCCCAACCAGGCGACGCGCTGCGGAGGCCAGCATGATGCCAGGCAGGTCGTTGTTTTCGAATATAAGCGGGACTTCGTGTGCGCCGGTGGCGATTACGACGCGTTTAGCTCGCAGGGTAACACGCCAATCTCCGGCCAAAATGCTCAGTAATTTGTCTTGGTACAGCCCGAATACGGTAGCATCACTCATCACCTCAATGGAATCCGATTCGGCGACTGACTGCGCCATGGCGCGGGCAATATCAACGCCCGTCTTGCCTTGATAGCCAGGAACTGAGTCGTAGGTCTGTTGATCGAAACGGAGGTGGCCACCCAAGTGCGGTTGATCATCGATCAGGACTATCTGGGAACCCTGATCCGCCGCCGCCAGGGCCGCGGCCATTCCAGCGGGCCCACCGCCCACCACCGCCACATCGGCGTGTTGACTGCGGTGGTGGAATTTGGTTTCCGGAACTCTTTCGATATCGATGCTGCCAAGGCCTCCAACGCGCTGAATCACTCCTCGCGCCAGCCGCCACAGCAATTTGGGTCTATGGAGCGCTTTGTAGTAAAACCCGACCGGCATCAACCAATGGAACCGGTCGAGTATCGACAGAAAATCCCAGCGGAGGGAGGGCCAGGCGTTTTGGTGTTGCACCTTCATGCCTGGCGCAACCGGCCGAATGCAAGAGCGGACGTTGGGTTCCCCGTCCACCGTCACCAAGCAGTTGGGGCAGTGCCCGGCGGCACAAAGCAGTCCCCGCGGACGGTGATATTTGAAGCTACGGCTGAAGGTGGTAATTCCCGCAGCGTAAAGTGCGGAAAGGATGGTGTCGCCTTGCTGGGCGCGGATTGTACGCCCGTCGGATTTAAATTCAACAGCAGCGGAGCGGTCGATAATCTCGCCGGGCTGGGCTATATTTCGGCCTACGCGGTTCAATTACGCTCCCCTTATTATTGCCAACTTCGTAGAACAGGCCCTGGATTTAGGTTGCCTAACTATCCGGGCCAGAACGTCTCTTGCACCTGATTGGTGGTTGTGTCCCGTCGGGCATGGAACCAGCGCCGACAACCGTATCGGTGGTTCCACCATTCCTGCTGCACCCCGGCGCGGTTGGTGCGGAAGTAGAAGAAAGAAGTCCATTGGTCCTGTAGTGCATTCGGCGCTGGACGGGAGGTCACTTCTCCTCCGAACCGGAACTCATCAACACTACGCTCGCCGCAGTTGGGGCAGGCTATGAGGAAAGACATGGTTCGCTAAAACAACGTGAGGTAGCGTTCGATTTCCCAAGGCGTAACCTGGCGGTGGTACTCACGCCATTCGGATTCCTTCTGGTCCACGAATTCATCGTAGATTACGCCGAGCGACTCCCGCACGACTTCGTCATGCTTCAACTCGACCAGAGATTCGGCCAAGGATTGGGGCAGGAGCCGGACGCCGCGGCGGCGAATCTCATCTAGGCCGAGATCGTACATGTTGCCTAGATTTGGCTCGCCGGGTTCCAGCTTTCTGTTGATACCGTCCAGCCCGGCTGTTAGGTAGGCGCCGAAGGCCAGGTAGGGATTGCACGCCGACGACATCGTCCGGTCTTCCAGGTGGCCAGGACCTGCGGTGCGAATCATTTGAGTGCGGTTGTTGTCGCCGTATGATATGAAGGCAGGTGTCCAGAGGAAGCCCGAGGTCGACCCCGTCAGGGCCGGGCCCACTTGGAGCCTCTTGTAACAGTTCACCGTTGGTGACATCACGGTGCAGAGCGCCGGTGCGTGGGCAAAGATGCCACCGATGAAGTGGTAAGCCGTTTCCGATAGGCCAAGACCCCGCGGGTCCTCCTCGTCCAAGAACAGGTTCTCATCCGTTGCCGCGTCGGCTAAATGGTAGTGGATGTGCCCGGCGCTGCCTGTCCGGTTGGTGAACGGCTTGGCCATGTGAGTGGCGATAGCGCCATATTTCTGGGCGTATTGGCTGCTCATCATCTTAAAAAAGGTATATCGGTCGGCGGTCGTGAGAGCATCGGAATAGACAAAGTTGATTTCGTACTGCCCGTTTGCATCCTCATGGTCAGATTGGTAGGCATCCCAGCCGATCTTTTGCATAGCGTCCATCATGTCAGTTAGGTAGCCCATTACGTTTGAGATGCCCTTGAAGTCGTAACAAGGCTTGCGTAGTGTGTCCATGTCGTTGGGGTCCCAGACAGCGATGGTGCCGTCATCGTTCTTGGTCACCAGGAAGTGTTCCGGCTCGATGCCCACATAAAATTTGTACCCGTCGCGCCTTATGTTTGACAGAACCCGCTTGAAGTTCTGGCGCGGGCAGAACATGTGTGGGGCGCCGTCTACGAACAAGTCGCAGGCGAATCGTACTAGGCCCTCGGTCCATGGCACGGGAGTGTAGGTATCCAGGTCAATTCGCGCCAACATGTCGTGGGAGTGGGGACCTTGACCCATGCCCCCTAAGGCACCGCCTGCGAACCCTGCGCCTACATCCAACACATCGTCAAGGTGGTCAGCCGGCACCATTTTGGCCTTGGGTGAACCGTTCAGGTCCACAAATTGCGTCAGCACGTAACGGATATTCTCATCATGCATCCGCGCCTTAATTTCTTCTCGTGTCACCATGCTACTCCTGAAAAAGGGACGAAGGCTCGATGCCCGTCGTTGCCGGATCGGTCTGCCTACTCGCCAAACACCTTGTTTGTGCCGACCAACGGAATCCTGGCCATGGCCGAGGCTTCCAATGTCAGGGCCGCCAGGTCTTCGGGCTCCAGGCTGTGAACATCGCTCTTGCCCAAAGAACGGGTGAGCAGGGTCATTTCCATGGTCATGGAGTTGATATAGTTGGCTACCCTTTCCGCGCCCTCATCTGGATCCAACCTCTGCGTCAATAGTGGGTCTTGTGTAGCGATGCCCACGGGGCATTTGCCCGTATGGCAATGGTGGCAGAGTCCTGCCTCGACGCCAATCTCCTCGGGGAAGTTGCTCTCGGGAATTTCTTTGTTGCAATTGAGGGCGATCAACGCTCCAAGGCCTATCGCCACGGCGTCGGCGCCCAAGGCCAGGGCCTTCGCTGCATCGGCCCCGTGGCGAATGCCGCCGGAAGCGATGAGGCTCACTTTGCCATAGAGGCCAAGTTCGCGAAGGGCCTCCCGGGCCATGACGATGGCAGGTACGGTTGGGATCCCGCTGTGTTCGATCAGGACTTCGGCTGAGGCGCCGGTGCCGGCGACCATGCTGTCGATTACGATCGCATCTGCCCCGGCTTTGGCCGCTAGTTTGACATCGTCATCTACCCGGCAGGCCCCTAACTTCACATGCACCGGCACGCGCCAGTCGGTGGCCTCGCGGATCTGCTCGATCTTTACCGCCAGGTCGTCGGGACCCAGCCAGTCGGGGTGGCGTGCGGGGCTTCGCTGATCTATGCCTTGAGGTAGGTCGCGCATCTCGGCGACGTCCCCTTGCACCTTGATGCCCATGAGCATCCCACCGGTGCCGGGTTTTGCTCCTTGCCCGACCACAATTTCCACGGCCTGGGCTCCGGCCAGATGGTGAGGATTGAAGCCGTACCTGCTGGGCAGCACCTGATAGACGAGTTTGTCGGAGGCGTCACGCTCACCCTGAAGCATACCGCCGTCTCCCGTGCAACTGGCTGAGCCAATCATCGTAGCCGCCTTCCCCAGGGCTATTTTGGCGTTGGCCGACAAGGCGCCGTAGCTCATTCCGCTGATGTAGATGGGAGTCTCCAAAACCAGGGGTTGCTCGGCGTTAAGGCCACCGATTATGGTACGTGTGTTGCAGCGCTCCTTGTATCCCTCTAGGGGGAACCGTGTCAGCCCGGTTGAAAGGAAGGTCAGGTCGTCGAAGTGGGTGACGTTTTGAAATGATGAGAACCCTCGGATTCTATACCGACCCAGTTCCGCCTTGGAATGGATATCGTCCATTACCCATGGCGCCCATATTTGGCTGCTACCTGTGACCATGGCGGCGCTCCTTAAAGGGCCGATTTTTCCAATCTTTCCAAGGTGTCGTAGTGGTATAGCTTCTTGGCGGAGACTACTTTGGTGAAGCTGCGCTTGTTCTCGATGCCGTGGTCGCGGAGAGCTGCCAACACGTCCAGTAATTCCTCTTCGGATATCTCTTCGATGGTCGCGTCGGCGCCCAGCGAGGCTATGCTGCCGCCCACATAGATCGTCCCCTCGTACATGGAATCGCCAAGAGCTTCACCCGCATCGCCACATATAATGATACGGCCCTTTTGCATCATGAATCCGGTCAAAAACCCGGAATTGCCGGCGACGATGAGCGAACCACCTTTCATCGAGATTCCGGCCCTGGCGCCGGCGTCGCCGCCCACGAACAATTCCCCACCGCGCATGGTGGACCCGACCGATGCTCCCGCGTTCTTGGACACGCTAATTTTGCCGGCCATCATGTTTTCACCCAGCGCCCAACCCGCGTTGCCCTCTATAACCACTTCGGGTCCGTCCAACATGCTGGCGGCGTAATAGCCGACGCTGCCCTCGAAGCGAATAGTGCACATGTCGAAGATCGCAACGCCAAGGTTGTGCCGGGCATTAGGGTTAAGGACCGTGATCTCTTCACCCTTTGCAGCCAGATCCTTGAGACGAATGTTTAATTCTCTAGTTGAGAGGCCAGCAGCATCTATAGTAGCCAGGTCATAACCTCGCTATTTTGCGGTTCGATGCGTTCGATTTCTTCGGCGAACACGCCCCGCAGCGAAATCTCTTCGGACGCAATGGCGATGACATCATCGGTCTCCATTGTCACCAACGGCTTTGCGGACCATTGGTCTTTGGCGTAGCCGAGGCCATCCTTGGTGGCAACCAAATAAGTGAACGTCCCGTCCAGGTCATCCAACGACGACCGTAGCGCCTGTTTTAGACCTTGACCCTCGGCCAGTTTACCGGCGAGGTACACCGCAATTATTTCTGAATCGTTACCGGTCTGAAAATGATGGCCTTGGTCTTCGTACATCCGCTTCAATTTGTGGTAGTTGGTGAGTTGTCCGTTGTGCACCACCGTAATGTCGGGAAAAGGGTAAGCCCAGAAGGGATGCGCGTGGTTTACGTCCACTCTGCTTTCGGTCGCCATGCGCACGTGCCCGATGCCATGGGTCCCCAGTATTTCGCCGACACCATGTTTCACGTCCATCATTGCTGGAGTTCCAATATCTTTGATGACCTCAGATGTAGTCCCGATACTATGAATCGCCACCCCAGGGACTTTGATAAGTGCATCAGCTAAATCCGCCACCTCGCCCTGGTAGTTGACCACCAGGCGGAGAAATTGGTCCAGAGTGCTCGTGGAACGTATCACTCCCCCCGCATGCCGCACCGTCTCCTCTGAACGGGCCGCCACCGACGAGATGTCTTGGACATTCTCGGTCCAGATACGAATAACTAAATCCCCATCGATCTGCTCTCCCATGATCGTGACTCCACTCGAGTCCTTGCCTCGATGGGTCATGGGTTCGAGCATCATGACCAAATCATTACCCACATGGAAAGACCCCTCAGACCCGGCTCGTTTGTAGAGGATGCCACTTAGCCCGCACATGTTGAACCCCGTGTATCGACTGAATGAGCGCAGTATATCAAAGGCCGTCAAAATCTGTACCAAAATGGGTTTGGAAGGTATGGCATTAGTAACGGAGGCCGGCGCAACTAGCAAACTAGACCGAATAATCTCTGATTTGCGGAATCGGATTATCGGATTAATAGAACCTTGAACCAGTTGGATCGGAATCTCCGGCTCTACACGTTGGGCGAGGTTGATGACGCATGGATTAAAGATAATAACAGCCTTCTCAGGCAAAAAATAGCAGACGTGGAGAAAGAATTAGAAACAACATTGCATCAACGGGAATCCAGCAGAAACTTGGATGGGGAGCGGATGCTAATAGAAGGAGTATGTATCCAAATACGAGGAAAGCTCGAGTCCGCGAATGCGAATCACAAGAAACTTGTGTTAAGTGCGCTACAGACCGAGATTACAGTTACTGGTCAGAATGTGAAATTACATTTAGGGGTGGAAGTGCCAGATTCACTCGCACTTACCACTGGACAAACATCGGCATGTTCGCCCTCGGGTAGTTACTCGTGGAAGTGGGAACTCGAGTACTTATTATTGG
>VFHF01000091.1 GCA_009392095.1 SAR202 cluster bacterium | reverse complement strand
CAAGAGGTGAATCGATGGCGGAGATATTTGGCGCAGGCTTAACTCATTACCCAGCCCTGATTGCGCCCGACGAAGACAAGATGTATCCCTTGCTCAGGACGCTGAAGAGCGACGAACGCCTCCCTGAGAGTCTCAAAGACCCCATGAACTGGCCGGAACCCATGCGGGTTGAGTTCGGTGACGACGACGGCTATACCGCGGCTCAGAAGCACCGGGAGCGCCTGGTGGCCGGGTTCCGAAAGGTGAGACAGGAGATTCAGGCCTTCAACCCAGATTTCGTAATAATTTTCGGTGACGACCAGTACGAGAACTTCCGGGAGGACGTCATCACCCCCTTCTGTGTGTTGGCCTATGATGAATTCAATTGTTCGCCCTTTACCAGGGCTGATGGCTCGGCCCGGCGCAACGTTTGGAACGAGCCGGCCGACAAGGTCTTTAACTACCAAGGCCATCCTGAGGCGGCCAGATACCTGACTTCCGGGCTGATCAACCAGGGAGTGGACATGGCCTATGCCTACCGTCCGCTGCATGAGCCAGGCCTGGCCCACGCGTTCATCAACACTCTGTTGTATCTGGATTACGACCGTGAAGGGTTCAGCTTCCCTGTGGTGCCCATGGCGGTCAATTGTTACGGCCGTGGGGTTATCAGTCAAAAGGGCGGCGCACTGCCCGTTAAGGTGAACGGTGTGGCCTTGGAGCCGGACCCGCCTGGCCCCACGGCTAAGCGCTGCATGCAGGTGGGAGCGGCCCTGGCCATGGTGCTCAAAGAGAGCCCTTACCGTGTCGCCTTGGTGGCCTCCTCAAGCTGGTCTCACGCCTTTTTGACGGCCAAGAACAACTATCTGTGGCCTGACACGCCGTCCGACCGCGAGATGCTTTCCAGTTTGAAAGAAGCCAACTACGGGTACTGGAGCAACCGCACCACCACCGAACTGGAAGCCGCAGGCCAGCACGAGCTGCTCAACTGGGCCTGTATGCTGGGAGCTATGGAAGAACTGAACGCCAAGCCCGATTACGTGGAATGGGTGGAGACGGACGTTTTGACCTCCAATAAATGCTTTGCCACGTTCAAGACATAATCAGCTAATATATACTCGAATAATCAGTCCGCAGTTAATCGAAAAAGAGGTATGAGATGCCATTAGATCCCCAGGTTATACAAGTGATGGATAGTGTGGCTGCCCTTGGTCTGCCAGCCGCGCACACGGTTAGCCCGGAAGAAGCTAGGGCCAACGGAAAGAAACGCCCTCGTTCCCCCGGTCCCGAAGTCGCCAAGGTGGAAGACCGGAACATTCCCGGTCCCGACGGTGATGTCCCGATACGTATCTACACGCCGGAAGGAAACGGCCCATTCCCGATCCTGGTCTGGTACCACGGTGGTGGCTGGGTTGTTGGCGATCTGGAACAGGCCGACGGATCGTGCCGCAACCTATGCGTGGGCGGCCAGTGCGTGGTTGTATCGGTAGACTACCGTTTGGCCCCGGAAACCAAGTTTCCCGGCAATGCCGAGGACTGCTGGTCCGCGACCATTTGGGCGGTCGAAAATGCTGCCAGCATCAACGCAGACGGTTCTCGTCTGGCCGTGGGTGGCGACAGCGCCGGTGGCAACCTTGCTGCGGCCATGTGTCTGATGGCGGCGGACCGGGGGGGGCCTGAGATCTCGCTGCAGCTCCTGATCTATCCGGTCACGGAAGTTAACTTCACGACGGATTCTTACAACCAGAACGCCGAAGGCTATTCCCTGACCAAAGTCACCATGCAGTGGTATTGGGACCATTATCTGAGCAACGAAGATGACGCCTTGAATCCTTACGCAGCCCCGCTTCAGGCTAAGAGCCTGGTTGGGCAGCCTCCGGCCCTGGTGATCACGGCGGAATTCGACCCCCTTTGCGACGAAGGCGAGGCTTACGCCAAGCGCTTGAGCGAGGCTGGCGTGGAAACCACGGCCACCCGTTACGATGGGGTAATCCACGGCTTTTTCACCATGGGAGCAGTAGTGGACAAAGGCCAACAGGCTGTGGACGAAGCCTCCGCAGCCCTGCGGAAGGCCTTCGCACGTTCCGGAGCGTCCAGCGCCGCCGATTAGGCGTTTTTCGATACGATACTAAAAGCTTTAGAGGTATGAGATGACCACGTCCACCGTTGTCAGCGTCACCCATTGGTACGACTACGCTTGACCCTTTTGCTACGTCGGCCTGGGTAGGCTCGACATATTGGCCAAGGAATTCTCCTTCCAGGTGGACCGCAAGCCGTATCTGTTGCGCCCTGAGCGTCCTCCTGAAGGAGAGGAGCGCCGTTTGTTCGATGGCGAGACCCAAACCGACCTCAACGCGGCGATGCAAGAACGGGCCGAAGGCGTCGGTCTGATCATGCACCGTCCTCAGTGGTCCCCCAACACCAAACGTGCCCACGAGGCCACCGTCTACGCAAAGATGAAGGGCAAGGACGATGAGTTTCACCATCTGGCCGCCCAGGCTTACTGGGAGACCGGCGCCGACATCAACGACCTGGGCGTACTAGAAGGCATCGTTGAGGCTGCCGGTATGGACTGGGGAGACCTGGGCCCACGCCTCGACTCCGGCGAATACCGCGAGACCGTGATGCGGGAGTACGAAGCGGCTAAACAGAAAAACGTTGAGGGCACTCCTACCTACATGATTGCCGGTGAACTCCTCAAGGGCGACGTCAGCATCGACGACCTCAGGGAGGCCATCAAATCGGCTTCCGCAGGCTGATCTGTGCCATCTGATGCATCGGTGCTGGTCATCGGGGCCGGTATTTTCGGCCTGACGGCCGCTTTGGAGCTACAGCTGCGTGGATACCGGGTGACTGTGGCCGACCCCGGCCCGGTGCCCCATCCCCTGGCGGCATCCAACGATGTCAGCCGCATGGTACGCATGGACTACGGCGACGACGGCCTATATTCCTCGTTGTGCGCAGAGGCCATTGAAGGCTGGCACCGCTGGAACGCCGGCTGGGGGCAGGAACTCTACCACGAAGACGGGTTCCTGCTGATGTCCAGCGTACCAATGGCTGCCGGGTCTTTCGAGCAGGACTCGTACAGCCTTTTGACCCAGAGAGGCTTTCCCTTGGAGCGGCTTTCGCCCGGAGACCTGGCCGGGAGCTATCCCCACTGGAACTCTGATTACTACATCGACGGATATTTCAATCCCAGGGCCGGCTGGGTGGAGGCCGGCGAGGTCACGGCCACGTTGGTCAAAGATGCCATACAAGCCGGCGTAATCATCGTGACTGGGTTCTCAGCGGTCAAATTGTTGCAGGTCGGGGAGAAGGTTATTGGGGTCGTAGCATCCGACGGAGTTGATCTGCGTGCCGACTGGGTAGTAATTGCCGCCGGTGTTTGGACCCCCATCTTATTGCCGGAGCTTGCCGACCGTATGTGGCCGGTGGGGCAGCCGATATTCTATTTCAAACCCCAACACCCGGAGAACTACCGGGCGCCGTCTTTCCCTCCCTGGGGCGCAGATATTCCACGTAGCGGTTGGTACGGCTTCCCCGCTAACGGCGAGGGCATAGTAAAAATGGCCAACCATGGGCCGGGCCGGCGAGTCCATGCTGACTCTGAGAGGGTTACGACACCGAATGAAGAAGCCCACTGCCGAGAGTTTTTAACCGGTTCGCTGCCATCGTTGGCATATCTCCGTCTCCACGGCAGCAAGATCTGCTTATACTGCGACACCTGGGACGGGGACTTTTGGATCAGCCGCGACCCTGAACGGGAAGGGCTGGTTGTCTCAACCGGAGGAAGTGGCCACGCATTCAAGTTTGCCCCGGTTCTGGGCAAGCTTGCCGCCGATGCTCTAGAAGGTGTAGATAACCCCTACAACAGCCGGTTCTATTGGCGTCCCTTGGGCGAGATCAAGAGCGAGGATATCCGCTACACCGGGGATTAGTTCACGCTATGCCGGGCAATTCCTTCAGGCGCGGCAGGACCTCTTTGGCGAATAACCGCATGCTTTTTTCGACCTCGTCGTAGGGCATGGCGCCAAAGCTGAACGCCGCCAAGAACGAATCGCTGCCGACGCGGCCACGAGTGCTCATAATCTTGTCGTAACACTGGTCAGGTGTGCCCCACACCTGCAGGTCCAAGAAGAAGTCCTTCACGTCCTGCGTGCCGTACTGCTCGATCTTTTCGGTGAACTTGCCGTAGTATTCGTAGCCCTTGGTTTCCTTTAGGTGGTCGCTGCGGAACTCGTAGTGGTCCATTATCGAGTCCCAGTAATTGCCCACGTACTCGCTGGCCATCTCCTTGGCCCGGTCTTCATCCTCGTGGCAGAAGGTGAACCCCACCACGATGGGCGGTGGTGCGGGAGTTCCATTGACCTCTTGGAATATCTCCCGGTAGGCCTTCAACTCGTTCTCGACTTCGCTCCACGGTTTCTGAGGAATGATCAGTATGCCCAAGCCCAACTGGGCCAGGGCCAACGAGGACTCCGGCGAGACTGCGGCGGCATAGGTGCGCCCATGGAAGCTCTTGTACGGCTTGGGCCTGATGTCCACTTTGGGCTGTTTGATCAATTCACCGTCGAACTCGGCAACTCCATTTTCTAGGGCATCCACCAACATCTTGGCGCTCTCGGCGAATCTGGTCCTGGACTCGGACATGTCCAACCTGAATCCTTCGAACTCCACCCGTCCCAGACCACGGCCCACGCCGATGATGGCCCTCCCGCCGCTCAGATGGTCCAACACCGAGAACTGTTCGGCGATCCTCATGGGGTCGTGCCACGGCAGGACGACGACCATGCTTCCCAGTTGCACCCTTTCGGTCCGTCCGGCCATGTAGGAGAGGAATTGGAGCACGTCAGGACACATCGTGTAGTCGGTGAAATGGTGTTCCACGCCCCAGATTGAGTCGAACCCCAACGGCTCGGCTAGGTCGGCCAACTTCAGCTCGTTCTGATAGACCTCTAGATCGGTGCGTTTGTGTTGGAAGTTCTGAAAAAAAATCGAGGATCCGACGTGCATCGTTCCACTCCATGTGCCGGTCTGGGGCCGCATTTATCTCAAACTCAGTCTACATTTTCGCAGCGGGCACCGTCCACCGGGGCGATTGTATCTGGGTGATTCGGCGGCTCGCAGGCATCCCGGCCCTCATGTGGGGGCGGGTTCCTAACCCGTCCAGGCCCTCGTAACCAAGTTTCTGATGGCCAAAGTAATGACGAGGAGGTGCCTCAGGTTCAACTGCTTTGGCAAGCAGATAGGATAAAGGAAAGGGCAGGTTTCGAACCTGCCCCTACGAATGCTGATGTTAGGACCGGGCTGTATTATCGTGTGGCGGAGAACCCGGCGGCTTCGATGCCTGCGCGGGCGCAGTCCTCATCCTCTTGCGCTGTGCCTCCACTACCACCGACCGCTCCGATGATCTCTCCCCCTCTGAAGACGGGCAACGCGCCCTGACCGGGGATAAAATGGCCCCCTTCCATAGCCATGAAAGCCCGAAAGATGGGGGCTTGAGAGTTATCGGTCAACGAGCCGCTGGCGACCTCAAAGCTGGCGGAGGCGACCGCTTTTCCACGGGATACTACAGGAGTCCGCCAGGGCGCTCCATCCATCTTGCACATGGTGATGAGGTCTCCCCGTGGGTCGACCACCGAGATACTCATCTTGACGCCCAACTCCACCATTTTCGCCTTGGAGCCGGCCAAGATTGTTTCAGCTTCCGAAAGTGTCAAACTTGCCAAAATGTTCCCTCCAAATCTACGCGCATGCACGTGAATACCGGGCAACATTGTAGGCGAGATTAAGTCTGGTGGAAAGATGATAAAAAAGATGAGGCCCGGTTTAGCCGCGCCTCATCTCAACTATTCGAGTTACCGGCCTATCAGACTATTGGAAAGTCACGATGGGAGACAGGGGAGTCACGCCTGAGACGGTGAACTCGCCCGGAGTAGTGCCGGTTATGATGTCCACCAGGGTATTGGCGTCAAACGCGGCGACGTTCTCCAACGTGAATGGCATGTTGCCGCCCACGTTGTCCCGGATTTTGAATCTCACCACAGCCACCGGGCCGCTGCCGTCGATGCCGCTGAGATCGATGATGCCGGTCCAAAGCCTTCCAGGCGAGGGGGTGCTGAAGTCGATCAAGGCATCCCCGGACAATAGCCCGCGTTCCACCTGCTCCAATTCCAGTTTGGCCGAGTCATAGACTAAGACAAATTCCAAGCTACCTACATTGTTCGCCCGGGTGGCCAAGATCGGCACCGAGATAAACTTGGGGGCTGGGGCTACGGTAGGTGCAAGGGTAGGCGCAAGGGTAGGCGCAATAGTAGGCGTTGGTTGCGGGACGGCTG
>VFHF01000090.1 GCA_009392095.1 SAR202 cluster bacterium | reverse complement strand
ACTCAGCCGTCGCCTGGCGCCGGCCCTGGAAGCCAATCCCGACCCGGCACCCCGGTGGTGGCGGTGGTGGCTACCACGCCCGAGACGGCGGTGGCTGATATGGGCCGGGCCATGGACCTAGCAGGGGTTGGGGAGTTCCTGTCCCCCGATATCAAGACTCTTTTGAAGGTGAACATCTCCTGGCAGCACTGGTACCCCGGTTGCTCCACCACCCCTTGGCAGATCGAGGGCGTGGCTAAGGCTCTGGAGGCGCGGGGACACAAGGACCTCATCGCTGCCCACAACGGGACGGTGGTAGTTAATTCCTATGAGGGAGAGTTCAAGAACAAGCACAAAGCCGCCCAGGAGAAAGTTGGCCTGTCCGACATCCACCTGGACTCGCCGCCCAACAACTGGATCGACTACAAACCCAAGGCTGAGATGCTGGTGCTGGATGACATATTCCCCGAGGGCATACAGATACCCGAGACATTTCCTGGGACGAACATCGTCCATCTTCCAACCATGAAGACCCACGTGTTTACCACCATGACCGGGGCGATGAAAAATGCCTTCGGCGGGTTGCTGCACCGCAAGCGCCACTGGACGCACTCGGTGATCCACGAGACGTTGACTGACCTTCTGGCCATCCAGAAGGAGATCCACCCCGGACTGTTCGCAGTCATGGATGGGACGTTTGCCGGTGACGGCCCCGGACCCAGGGCCATGCGCTGGCACATCAAGGACCGCATCTTGGCCAGCAACGACCAGGTTGCCATCGATGCCGTGGCCGCCAAGATGATGGGGTTCGACCCCATGAGCATCAAGTTCATTCGCCTGGCCCATGAACGAGGCCTGGGTTGCGGAGACGTGTCCCAGATTAATATCGTCGGCGAGGACATCAGTCAGGTGAACTGGCAGTTCACCGGTGTTGAAAACACCTTTGCCAGCCGGGGCCAGAAACTGATCTATTGGGGCCCGCTCAAGCCGCTGGAAAAGCTGCTGCTCAGGAGCCCAATCGTGGGCTGGGCTTTCTTGGCGTCTAACCTGTACCACAACGGGTACTGGCTTAAGACCAAGGGCCGGCGCCGCATCAAAGCCGCGCTGGAAACAGAGTGGGGCAAGCTGTTCCAGTCGTATTAGCCAGAGCGCGGCAACAAAACTAACGAGGTTAATTCCCAGGTATGGATATCGCAGTTATCGGGCTGCCCCAGAGCGGCAAGTCCACGGTTTTCAGCGCTTTGACCGCCGGTCATTCCACGTCTACGGGCGCGAGTGGTGCCGGACCGATGCAGGTCGGCGTGGTCAAAGTGATCGACCCCCGGCTGGCGGTGTTGGACGGCATGTACCACCCCAAGAAAGTGATACACGCGGAGATAAAGTTCTGGGACCTGCCCCCCATCGACCGCGAGTCGGCCTCCGCCAACCAGGTTCTTAGCGGTCGACAACGGAACATCCTCCAAGCCGCCGACGCCCTGTTACTGGTGGTCCGGACCTTCGGAGACCCTGCCCTGCTCCATCCTCTGGGCAGTGTCGATCCCGGCCGGGACGTCAAGGTGCTGCTTGAGGAGTTGGCCCTGGCTGACCTTGAGGCCTTGGAACGCGCAGAGGGGCGCCTCAGCGACGGCCTGAAAAAGGCCAAGCCAGCGGAACGGCCCGCCATGATTCCCCAGTTGGAAACGGTCCAGAAGGTGAAAGCCAACTTGGAAGAGGGCATCCCCATGAAATCCCAGACCCTCACCCCGTCGGAGACCACAGCCTTGGTGGATTTCCAGTTGTTGACCGCCAAGCCCGTGATGATCGCGTTCAACATAGGCGAGTCTGACCCTGCGCCTACGCTGGACGGACTGGGCATCTTAGCCGAGGTGTCCGGTGGACTGGGCGAGGTTGGCCTCTGCGCCAAGTTGGAAGAAGATCTGGCCTTGATGGAACCAGATGAAGCCGAGGAATTCCGCGAGGCCATGGGCTTGGAAGAACCGGCTGTGGAGCGAGTAAAGCAGGTCTGCTACAACACGGTGGGCCTAGTGTCGTTTCTAACGGTCGGCGAAGACGAGGTCCGGGCCTGGCCTGTGCCCACCGGCATCGTCGCCCAGATGGCCGCCGGAACCATCCACACCGACTTCACCCGCGGTTTCATCCGTGCTGAGGTCATCGCCTACGACGATTTGGTCCGGTGTGGCAGCGTGGCCCAGGGACGGAAAGAGGGCGTTCTCCGCTCTGAGGGCAAGACATATGAGGTCAAAGACGGTGACGTGATCAACTTCCTGATCAACAACTAACCTTAGTAGGAACTCATGAGCGGGCAATCCACCGTTAACATCAGGCCTTTTGTTCCCAGCGACCTGGCCAAAGTGCATGAATTATTCGCAAATGGGCTGCTGGAGTTTGCCGGCGTGATCGAGGACGGGGTCCGGCGGTATATAGCCAAAGCCCTGAAAGACGATTTGGCCGATATACCCACCCACTACCTGTCCGATCCCAGAGGGAACTTCTGGGTGGCGGAGTTTTACGAATCAGTAGTAGGGATCGTCGGCATCCAGCCTACCGAAAAGGAAGAAGAGGCAGAACTGCGACGAATGAGTGTGTCGTCCACCGTGCGCCGGCAGGGCATCGGCCGCCGGTTGCTGGAGACCACCGAAGATTTCTGCCTGGAAAAAGGTTACTCGCGGATTGGTCTGTCCACGGTCGGTTTCTTGCAGCCCGCTCTCGCCATGTACCGGCGGCACGGTTATACGACCGTGAAAGAAGAACCGTACGGCGACCCGCCCCACCAGCCGGTGACCGTTCATTACCTGGTTAAGGAGTTGGTCATCTAAGGACCGGGCTCTTTTATCGGGTGGAGAAATAGCGAAACATATATCCATTTATTGCTATCGAATAGAAAATTATCTGCCACACAACAGAAAAGCGTCCCGTATTTCCGAGGAAATACGGGACGCTTTCAATGACCTTGATG
>VFHF01000089.1 GCA_009392095.1 SAR202 cluster bacterium | reverse complement strand
CATCCTGGCCGAAGAGGGCATCGAGTACGTGGCCGATTGGTGCAACGACGACCAGCCTTATCCCATGAAAGTGAAGTCGGGCAGCTTGGTGGCCTTGCCCTATACCGTAGAACTAAACGACATCCCGGTTTACCTGGTGCAGCACCACCGCTCGCCCGAGCTCTTCGACCGAGCCAAGGACCATTTTGACACCCTGTACAGGGAGGGGGAGGAGAGCGCTCGCATCATGTGCATCTCTACCCATCCGTACATCACCGGAGCCGCCCACCGCATCAAGTATTACGACCAAATCTTTGAGTACATACGCCAACACGACGATGTTGTGTTCATGACCGGAAGCGAGATTCTGGACTGGTATAGGTCAGAAACCGAGTCGACCTAAAAGCGCAAAAATCCCTCTCTTAGCACCAACCAAACCACGGAGAGTTAGCCAAATGCCATTTGAACCAGGGAAGATTCAGACCTATGTCGGCACCGGCGAGGCGGGCTATGCCGGAGACGGCGGCCCGGCGGACCAGGCGGTCTGCACCGAGCCGTTCATGTGCGACTTTGATTCCTCGGGCAACCTCTTTTACGCCGAATCGCGGAATAACATCGTCCGCCGTGTGGACAAGGCTACCGGAATCATCACAACCGTGGCTGGGACCGGCGGGGCGGGCTATGGCGGCGACGGCGGCCCTGCCACCCAGGCGACCATGAAAGAGCCTTATTCCCTGCAGGTAGATGGCAACGGAGATATCTATATCGTTGATCGGCTGAATGCAGTGGTCCGAAAGGTCGACGGCGCCACCGGCATCATCTCCACCGTGGCCGGCACCGGCGAGCAGGGCTTCAGCGGCGACGGCGGGCCAGGCAAACAGGCCATGCTCCGCGAGCCAAACGACTGTTTCCTGGACGGCAAGGGCGGGCTGCTGGTCGCGGATATCCAAGACCAGCGTATCCGCCGCCTGGACCTGGCCTCCGGTATCATCAGCACTGTTGCTGGCAATGGGGAGAAAGAACGCTCCGGCGACGGCAAGCCGGCCCTGGAGGCCAGTTTCATGGGCTCCAGAGCCGTCTGTATGGACAGCAAGGGCAACATCTACGTTGCCGAGCGCGAGGGCAACGGAGTCCGTAAGATCGACGTCAACGGGGTCATGAGCACCGTAGCTGGCAATGGAGAACGCGGTTACGAAGGCGACGGCGGACCGGCCCTAACCGCCACCTGGGGTTCGCCCAAGGCTCTCCGCTGTGACGCCCAGGACAATGTGGTGGTGGTGGACACCGAGAACCATGCCATCCGTCTGATTCATGCCGATACCGGAATCGTCACAACCATCGCAGGTGGCCGGTTGGGTGGGGAAGGCGACGGAGGTCCGGCCACAGAAGCAGCCATGGACCGTCCCCACGGCTGCGGCATAGACAAGGATGGCAACATCTTTGTGGCCGACAGCAACAACCACCGGGTAAGGGTGGTTGGGGTTTAGTGCTAGGCTCCTCTCCCACGCACGAGAGAGGGGATAATTCCTCTCCTAAGAAATTTGCCCTGGGATAATAACGTCCCTGAACGCCTCAACCTCGGCACGGGGCATATCATATCCACCGTCTTGGGTGTGAGTGGGGAAGATGAACACCTGCTCGACCCCTGACTCGGTCTCCGCCCTCCGCAGGCGTTCGAGGCATTCTTGGGGCGTGCCGAATAGACCGAAGGCGTCGCAGATGGCGTCCGCTTGGCTGTCGGAGATGTGCTCCGGTACGAAATCGTCGGCCAGGTGTATGCCCGCTTCCCGCAACCAGAAAAGGTTGGAATCGCTGGGATATTTCAGGTAGGGCTGATCCGACCGGAACCATAGCTGGGGCCAGCGTTTGGCCGCTGCGCCGTCTTCGTCGATGGTTGTGGGCGTGATGTGGATGGTCTGGAAATTGTCCAAGTCCCGTTTGCCGCGTTCAGCCCCGACTTGCAGCCTGCGCTGTGCCGCCGCCACCATTTCGGGGTGGAGACCTACCAGCATCAGCGCGCCGTCGGCGACCTCTCCGGCCAGCTCAACCATCCGTGGGCCCGCCGCGGTCATGAAGATCGGAGTGGGTGTGTCACTGATATTTCGAAGTTTGGTTTCTGTGCCATTGAAGACCACGGTCTCTCCACGAAGTAGCCGCCTTATGTCCAAGATGGCCTGGCGCATTGTCTCGAGAGACGCCCTGGGACGTCCGATGTTACCCACGGCCAGGTAACCAGGCCCCACCGTCAACCGGGCCCGGCCAGGTGCGATTTCCTCCAGGGTATGGGCCAGGGACGCCAGTACCCCTGGATGCCGGGTCACCGGGTTGGTGGTGGCCGGGTAGAGTGTCATCTTGGAGGTGCGTTGGGCGGCCAGCGCCAGCGTTAGGTAAACGTCCCGGCCACTGTGTTGGTGGTCGTGGACCCCCACTCCTGAAAACCCGGCGGCTTCGCATTCGGCGATATATCCGGCGGTTTCTACCACGGGCAATCCTACGGGCACCCTGATGTCTACTTTAATTGCCATTGCTCGATTCTCTCCGCCAGTCTATTATGGCCTGCGGGCTGGGGTTCACTGCTAGAACATCGTCGCACAATACTGGGATCCGGCGTCAAGGAGCTACCCATGCGGACCATCGACATTCACGCGCACATCACTCCGGTTGGATTCGTCGAGGCCAGCGGCCGGGGCGAAGCCTGGCATGGTATGCCGCCCGACGCTATGAACATCCACCGGAACAATCCCAAGACCTATTGGACGCCGGAAGAACGCTTGGCCGACATGAATTCGTTGGGTGTGGATGTTCAGGTACTGTCCACCAACGCCTATTTCTACAACTATGAAGGCGACCCCAAGACGGTGTCGAAGATGGCCGAGGAGTGCAACGATTATGTGGCGGAGCTGGTCAAAGACCGCCCGGACCGGTTCTCCGGGTTCTCCACACTGCCCATGCAGGACATCAAGGCGTCCATCAAAGAGCTTGAACGGGGCATGAAGCTGGGGCTGAAAGGCGCCATGATCGGCGACAACGTGAACGGCCAGACCTTTGACGAGAAGAAATTCCTCCCCTTTTGGAAATCCGTTGAGAGCATTGGCGCGGTGATTCTGGTGCATCAGGGTGGGGAGACCGTGGTGAACCACCGTATCAACAAGTACCATCTGCCCAACACTGTGGGCAACCCGGCAGACCGTGCGGTGACTTTCGCATCCATGGTCTTCGGTGGGGTGATGGACGCCTGTCCTGACCTCAAGATTTGCCTGTGCCACGGCGGTGGTTATACCTGCTACGGCATCGGCCGCATGGACCGGGGCTGGGAAGTTAGGCAGGAGGCTAGGGTCAACATCCAGAAGCCTCCCAGCACCTACCTGGACAAGTTCTACTACGACTGCCTAACCCACAGCGAACCGGCGTTGCGTTATCTCATCGACAGCGTGGGCATCGATAAAGTTGTCTTCGGCACCGACTGGCCCTTCGACATGGCAATCGATTGGCCGGTGGCCTGGGTCCTGAGCCTGGAGAGCCTGACCCAAGATGAGAAAGAGGCGATCTTGTTCAAGAACGTGGAAAAGTTGCTGGGTATCTAGCCCTCGGCCAGCGTCAAATGAATGCGCGGGGGCAGGTTCTAACCTGCCCTTTTTGCTCGCGATGGTGCTTATCGAAGCCGTGATATTACGAGATTCACGGTCCCGGAATAGGGTTTCTTTCACGCTAGACAGGGCGGGTTAGAAACCCGCCCTTACGTTTTGTCGCGCCAGGGTGCCGGGCGTTCATGGAGTGTTATTTCGCTGTGTCCCTTAGCTCAATCACTCGGTCGATGGTTGGTAGGTCAGGCCGGAAGTAGATTCGCCAGGCTTCGAGGGCCCTGATACGGGCTACGTGGCCGATCCAATCGCCTACCAGGTTGATAACCGCTAGAATTTCTTCCGCGGTCGCGCCGGCCTGGACCGCGGCGTGCATATGGATCTGTAGGTGCGACGCCATGTCGACCTGAGATATGCAGGCCACGATGATGGATATTTCCTTGGTCTTGCGGTCCAGTATCTGGGTATTGATGTACTGGGTTTCAACGGTGTCGTTGACCGCCTTCAGGAAGTCGGGGTCAACCTCCGCTAGGAAATCGTGGAGCCCATAGCGGAATCCTCTCAGGTTGGTCACTCGGGCTAGTTCCGCCTCTTTATCTACGGGCATCTGTTCCTCCAAAAAATAGAGGGCCCATTGTTGAGGGCCCTCTTCTAGTCTGGTTTTTACCTAACCCTGCCGGTCGGCGTAGACCTGCTTGGCCCGGTCAAGGGCCCGCGTGCGGCCGGCCACCAGGGTGTCTTTCCGTTCGGCCGCCCATTGGTTGGAGGCTATCGTGCTGGCGACGGTGCCTTGGAACTGGGGCATGACGTAGCGGGCCATCAGTTCGTAGCTGCGCAGCATCTTCTCCCTGGGCGCCCAGTCCACGGTCTGGACTAGGAACCCGCCGAACCCGCCGCTTTGTTCCTGCAGCCGGCTGATGGCTTCGATGCAGTCGTCGGGCGTGCCGACGATCCATGAGCCGGCCTCGGCCATGTTGTCGACCACCTTGTCCATGGGGCCGTCGAAGACTGCCTTACGGCCGTTGGTCCCTTCTGAATATTCACGGAGGTACTGGGCAGAGCCCATGCGCACGTCGTCCAGAGCTTCTTTCCGCGTCTCGGCTAGATGAACGGGCAGGACCAGTCTCCAGTCGTGGCGGTTCATTTGCTGTCCGTGCTCCGCCGCCGATTCCTCGCCGATTGCCCAGAGGCCTTTAAGGTCAGACGGGCCTTCTGACGGGTCCCGAGGCACGGTGATGGTCAGCACTGCCGCGCCGTATTTGCCGGCCAAAGTTACTCCCGCAGGCGTCTGCACCGAGGCCACGGCGATGGGCATGTAAGGCTGTTGGAAGGGACGCAACTGGAGCAGGCCCTCGTTTAGCTCGAACCAATCGCTCTTGTAAGTGATGGGTTCGGTCTCAGTGAATAGCCGCATGATTATCCCTAGCGACTCGTCCATCCGGTCCCGCTGGGTCTCGTGGGAGATGCCCATCATGTAGGCGTCACCAGGCAAGGCGCCCGGCCCGACCCCAAAGAGCACCCGTCCGTGGGTCATGTGGTCGAGCTGGACCATCCGGTCGGCGACCATGAGCGGGTGGTGGTAGGGCAGGCTAATGACGCCGGTACCCAGTTTGATGTAGCGGGTCCGTTGGGCGGCGGCGGCGATGAACACCTCGGGCGAGGCGATGATCTCCCAGCCGGCCGAGTGGTGCTCGCCGACCCAGACTTCGTCGAAGCCCAGGCTGTCCATCCAGTCGATCAATTCTAGGTCGCGGTCTATGGCCAGAGTTGGGTTTTCTCCGACCCGGTGGAACGGGCCCAAGAAAGAACCGAATTTCATACGTTTGGGCGTATCCATGCGTGTTTTCCTCCGAGGTTTTGTCCGCCTGCGGCGGTGGTTTAAGTTTACTCTCAGTCGAGAACGAAACCAAATCTAAAAATCATGCCGTTTTGAACCTGGATCAGAGCTGCCTCCTGTGGCCTGGTGTATTTTGCTAGAATGCCCCTTATTCAACCCATCCTGTAATCCGAGCTGAAATGGCCGTAGGAACTGATAACCTGGAACGCGCCTATCAAGCCTTTTTGAAAGTGAATCCGGTGTTCGAGTCGGCACGGAAGTTGGACGATCTGCCGCATGTCCTTTGAGCAGTTCTTGAGCGTGTTGGAAGACCGGTACGGCAAGAGCGCCGGCGCTGTTCGAATTTCCATGGGTTTGGCGTCCAACTTCACCGATGTACACCGATTCTGGGAATTTGCCCGTAGCTTTATCGACCAAACAGCCCGAGAGGTCTAATATCTACTTCGGCGATCAATTATTGGAGGACTTCAAAAATGCCCGTTCCAGGAAGTACGATGACAAGCTTTCGCCCGCTGATGCAGGGCGTCAACGGCATGGTTGTTGCCAGCCACCCCGCCGCTGCCATGGCCGGTCTGGATGTGCTAAGGAAGGGTGGCAACGCCATCGATGCCGGAGTGGCTGTGGGCCTGGCATTGAACGTGGTCCATGTCGATGATTGCAGTTTTTTGGGGGTTGCGCCTACGGTCATGTACCTGGCCGACCGTAAGGAAGTGGTCGAGATTGACGGCCTAGGGGTCTGGCCTCAGGCTGCATCGGTGGATTATTTCAAGAAGAACCACGGCGGCAAGCTGACGCCCGGCGTGATGAACTCCCTGACACCGGGGGCCGCCGACGCGTGGATCACGGCCCTATCCCAGTTCGGCACCATGACCTTTGGCGAGGTGGCGTCCGCAGCCATTGACCTGGCCGGGAACGGGTTCCCGATGTTCCGCTACTTGGCCGGCCGGTTCGTCACCGCCTACGACGCCTACAACGCCCACCCATCAACGGCTGAGATCTTCATGCCCAACGGAAGTCCGCCCAAGCAGGGCGAGATGTTCTATCAAAAGGACTTGTCGGCGACGCTGGCCAAGTTGGCGGAGATAGAGAACTCCAACAAGGGCAAGGGCCGGGAAGCTGCTATGCAGGCAGCCAGGGACGACATCTATACTGGTGAACTTGCGCGCAAGATCGTAGCCTTCAACCAGGAAATGGGCGGACTATTGACCGCGGATGACCTAGCTAGTTATCACGTAAGCGTTGGCACTCCGGTAACGGTTAACTACCGCGGCTATGACGTCTACAGCACCGGGCCTTGGGGCCAGGGGCCGACCTTCCCGCAAGCCCTCAAGATTCTGGAGGGTTTTGACCTGGCGTCGATGGGCCATAACTCACCAGAGTACATCCATACCGTGAGCCAGGCGCTGAACCTAGCCTTTGCCGACCGGGAACAGTATGTCGGCGACCCTAAATTCGTGGATGTGCCGATCAAAGAGCTGCTGTCGGAAGAATACCTGGTCCATCGCCGCGGTCTCATCGACCCCGATGTGGCCTGGCCGGGAACGCCTCCGGCGGGAGACCCCCGCAACCGCAAAGCTACTTTGAACGGCGGTCCCCAGTCTCCCAAGGATGCCCCGGCCCCTGTTGCCACTGCCGGGGCCACCGGCGGGGGCACGTCTTATTTCGCGGTTATCGACCGGGATGGCAACATCTTCTCCAGCACCCCCAGCGAGGGCACCAAGAACGGCGGGCCGGTGATCCCAGGCACGGGTCTGGCCTTCTCTATGCGCGGCTCTCAGTCAAAAGTTGATGATTCCGCCCCAGCCTCGGTGGCGGGCGGCAAGCGGCCCAGGCTCACACCTGCTCCGGCGTTGGTACTGCGGGACGGCGAGCCGGTCATCGCCCTCGGCGCCCACGGCGGTGACCATATCCCCCAAGGAACGCTGCAGCTCCTGTTGAACATGCTGGAGTTCGGGCGCGACCCCCAGGAGGCCGTGGAGGAACCCCGGTTCTACAGTTACAATTTCCCAGGGTCTAACTGGCCGTCTAAATACGAGCCAGCGATGCTTCGGCTGGAAGGCCGGATCTCCGAAGATGCGACGGAGTCTCTGCGACAGAAGGGCCACATCATCGAGCGGTACCCTGATTGGTGGGAAGGCTCGTCCCTGTACTGCGCCATCACCCGCAACCCGGAGACCAAGGTGCTGCAGGGCGGCGCCGACCCCCGTTGCGAGGCGTATGCGGTGGGGTATTGATTCATATGTGGAGAACCCGCCGCAAAAATGTCATTCTGAGGAGCGCGGTAGGCCTACGTAGAATCTACCAACCAGGACTTTGGCAGACCATTCGCTTCACTCAGGGTGACATATGCGAAGACGGGGGAAATCGAACGACTG
>VFHF01000088.1 GCA_009392095.1 SAR202 cluster bacterium | reverse complement strand
TCCTTAAAGTTGACCAAACGGCCTGAGTCGAGGCAGGCCCGCAGACGACTCCGGCGCCGGCGATCCACGGTTGGGGCAGGGCCTAGGGCAGCCCCTGCAACTCTAGGGCTTTTACCACCCGGTCTACCGCGATCGAGAATGCAGCGGCGCGGTAGGTTATCTTCTCAGATTCCACTAAAGCGCTTACCTCTCTATAGGCTTTAAGCAGTATTTCCTCCAGTTCCTTCTCAACACGGCTCAGTTCCCACGGGAACCGCTGGATATTCTGGACCCACTCGAAGTAGGAGACGGTCACGCCTCCGGCGTTGACCAGCAGGTCTGGCAGGCAGGGGATTCCCCGGTCATTCAAGATCTCCTCGCCGCCGGGTGTAACCGGGTTATTGGCGCCTTCGACAACCAAGCGCGCCCGAATCTTTGAGGCGTTGCCTCTGTGGATAGCGCCGCCCATGGCGGCCGGCACCAAGAACTCACACTCCATCTCCAGCAATTCGTCATTGGTGATGGCCTCAGCGCCTTTGAATCCCACCACTGTGCCAGTCTCATTCAGGTGAGCCTTCAGCTGGGCCAGGTCCAGCCCCTGGCCGCTATGGATGCCGCCATTGACGTCGCTGACGGCAACGACGCTGAACCCGGCCTCGTCCAAGAAATGGGCCGCCCAAGAACCCACGTTTCCAAAGCCCTGGATGACGATCTTCGAGTGGTCCATGGCGATACTAAGGTCTTTCGCAACTTCCTTGATCATCAGGGAAACACCACGGCCGGTGGCCTGTTCCCGGCCCGCCGAACCGCCCAACTCCAGGGGTTTGCCGGTGACCACACCGGGCGCGTATCCGTGCTCTTCGGCGTAGGCCGACATCATCCAGGCCATGGTCTGGGAGTTGGTGCCTACATCGGGCGCCGGTATATCTTGATTGACCCCAATGATATGACTGATGGAACGGGTGAACCTCCGCGTAAGTGCCTGAAGCTCAGTGGGACTCAACGCACTAGGGTCGCATTGCACTCCGCCCTTTGCCCCGCCGAAGGGGATGCCCACCAGAGCGGTCTTCCAAGTCATCAGAGCGGCCAGGGCGCGGACCTCTTCCTCGTCAGCCTCCGGGTGGTAGCGGACGCCTCCTTTATATGGCCCCCTCGACCCGTTGTGCTGTATCCGGTAGCCGATGAAAACCTCGAGGCTGCCGTCGTCCATCCGGACCGGAATCTCGACCCGCATCTCCCGGTCAGGCGTGCAGATGAGGTTTCTGATTTCGTCGCGCACACCAAGCCGGTCGCAGGCTTGGTCAAAGTAACGAGTCACCGCCTGGAATGGAGTCATATCCGCGATATTGGCCATGTAATCACCGGTATTACCTAAACGACTTAACAGAGAATCCCCATTGTAATCGTTTAGATAGCCCCTCGCGCCAATCGGTTGCTAAGGGGCGATTGGGTCCTGGGCGATTCCTAAGGCGATGTAGTCCGCGAGGTCGATGCCGCTCAGATCCGGCGCTGGTTGGTGGGCCGAGTACACACCTCGACCGCTTTCTCCAACCCAGCGACCGACACCACCGGCGAGTTTGGTATGCGGCTTCGGAATCGTCCCAGGCTGTACAAAATCCCCCAGTGGCCCGGCTCTACTCCTAGCCGGAATAAATAAGACTTCGGAATTGTAAGCAGATTAGCGATCGCCGAACGCCGAACCTTCTGGGTAATCACCTATCATTCCGCAAGCTTCAAAACACGATTAGCCGATGTTGACGGGAAACACTTAGGGGTTGGGAGACACGATCAACAGAGCGAACGCCTATTGAAGCAGGAAACCTTCATAGCCCTTTGCCGCCACTTCATTACGCTTGGCGCGCATCACGGGGGCGGTGTCCGGGGCGGTGAGCAGACCCCGCGCTTTTCCGGGGATATTCGCGCCAACGTACCAGGAGTCGGCCTGGGACCGCAGTATCTTGGCGCCTGCTTCGGCCACGTGCTGGGTCCAAGCTTCTTCCGCCTCGGGTGTGGCCGAGATCCGCTGGAAGTTGTTGTCTCGCACGAATCCCATGGCCTCTGTGATCCAGTCCACGAGAGGCTCCGCGGCCCGGACGAAGTTTCCGACGGAGGCTTGGTTGATGGTAAACAGATTGGGGAACCCGGCGCTCTGAACACCCATGAAGGTGCGCGGGCCGTTGGCGAATTTGTCCTTCAACGTCTGACCACCCTCGCCTCGAATGTCCAACCTGCTAAGCGACCCGGTCACGGCGTCGAACCCAGTTGCGAATACGATGACATCCAAGTCGTACTCGGCGTCTTTGGTCTTGATGCCTGTTGGGGTTATCCTCTCGATCGGCGCTTCACGGACGTCAACCAACAGGACGTTATCTTGGTTGTAAACCTCGTAATAACCGCTCTCGCAGGGTAGGCGCTTGGAGCCGAACATGTGGCCTTTGGGCACCAGCATCTCAGCCACCAACGGGTCGTTTACCCGCTCGCGGATCTTGTTGCGGAAGAACTCGGCGTAGTCCTCGTTGGCCTCTCCCGGTAGCTTCACATCGTAGAAGTTGCTCAGCCATTATTTGAACCCGGATTCCATCCACAG
>VFHF01000087.1 GCA_009392095.1 SAR202 cluster bacterium | reverse complement strand
AATTGGCTCAGTTGCTTAAGAACAATTCCTCAGAAGAGGCCGGTGCAGGATCCGCCGGCCTCTTTTGTTTGTCCGGACCATTAAATATATTTGGCTCTGACATTCGACACATCCGCGTCAAAAACGGTATCATTACGGGAGCAATTTTCAGGGGCATTTTAGGAGTGAATTATGCGACGGGTAGCCATCGTTTCACCGGTCCGCACCGCCGTGGGCAATTTTGGCGGGAGCTTAAAGGATGTGCCAGCGGAAGAACTGGCTTGCAGCGTGATTAAAGAGACCTTGGAGCGTAGCAAACTAGACCCGGCCAAGGTGGACGATGTGATTTTGGGCCACGGGTATCCCAGCGGCGAGAACCCGGCCATCGGCCGGCTGGCCCTGCTAAAGGCCGGACTTCCCATAGAGGTCCCCGGCTACCAACTGGACAGGCGCTGCTCCTCGGGCTTGCAGGCCATCTTGAATGCCTGCATGATGGTCCAGACTGAAAACGCCGATGTGGTCATCGCCGGCGGTGTCGAGAGCATGAGCAACGCTGAGTACTATGTGAACGAGTCACGGTGGGGCGCCCGATTCGGCTCCATCACCCTGCATGACCGCCTAGCCCGCGCCCGTGAGACCATCTCCCCCGAGGACCGCTTCGGCGTGATCTCCGGCATGGTGGAAACGGCCGAGAACCTGGCCAAACAGTATGAGATATCTCGGGAGGAACAAGACGAGTACTCCCTGCGCAGCCACCAGCGCGCCGTTGCCGCGCAAGAATCCGGCAAGTTCGACTCCCAGATCGTTCCAGTGGAGATTCCTCAGCGTCGTGGCGACCCGATAATCTTCAACAAGGACGAGGGTCCGCGGGGAGATAGCTCTCTGGAGGTCTTGGGCCGTCTCCGCCCAGTTATGAAGGACGGCACGGTCTCTGCCGGCAACGCCAGCAGCCAGAATGACGCCGCGTCGGTCTGTCTGGTGGTGGCCGAAGACAAGTTGGAAGAATTGGGCCTAGAGGCCATGGGCTTCCTCAAGGGCTGGGTCGTGACAGGCTGCCATCCCGCCACCATGGGTATCGGCCCGGTGCCTGCTGTCAGCAAGCTGATGGAAAAGACGGGTATGTCATTGGAAGACATGGACGTCATCGAGCTTAACGAGGCGTTTGCTGCCCAGGTGTTGGCCGTGCTCCGCGAGTGGAAACTGCCCAACCACGACAACTTGAACGTCAACGGTTCGGGCATCTCACTAGGCCACCCCATCGCCGCTACCGGCGCCAGAATCCTGACCACACTGTTGAACGAGATGGAAGCACGAGACGCCCAGTTCGGCCTGGAAACCATGTGTGTCGGAGGAGGACAAGGCGTCGCCGCCATGTTCGAGCGCCGGTAACCAGAAACCGGCAACCCAGTAAACCGCCCGTAGGGGCACGGAATTGCCGTGCCCCTACGCATATCCATCACACTCGGAGTGGGAAAATTATGGCAAAGAACGAGGGGATCGCAGACGTAGTTGTGGTTGGAGCCGGGGCATCCGGTGCTGCATTCACTTGGAGCCTGGCCCAGGCGGGAATCAATGTGGTGTGCTTGGAGCAGGGCGGTTGGGTTGCCGAAGACGCCTTTCCCACCTCCGATGCAGACGCCCAGATACACTTGCAGACGGATTTCCACCCAGACCCCGGGTTTCGCGGCCTCCCGGCGGACTATCCAGTCAACGAGACCGAAACCCCCATCGCTCCGCTGATGTACAACGCCGTCGGCGGCAGCCTGATCCACTGGGGAGCCCATTTCCCTCGTTTCCATCCGTCGGACTTCCGGGTCAAGACCTTAGAAGGCGTAGCCGAAGATTGGCCTGTCACCTACGAAGAATTGGAACCCTACTACGACGAGAATGACAGGATGATGGGCGTTTCCGGCCTCATGGGAGACCCGGCATATCCGGAGAAGCCAGAGCGGCCCTGCCCTCCTCTCTCCATCCGAAAAAGCGGGGAATTACTGGCCAAAGCCCTCGACAAACTGGGCTGGCACTGGTGGGCCTCCGACACCGCCGTTTCATCCGTCTCCTACGATGGCCGGGACCCGGACATGGGCGGTTTTCTTCGGTCCTTCGCCAGCGCGGACCTCAACTATTGGCCAGCGGCGCTCAAGGGGGGCGCCCGTCTGGAGATTCACGCCAGAGTCAGGGAGATCTTGGTGGATGAGTCGGGGAATGCCACCGGAGTTCTGTATTATCAGGACGGAGAACTGAAAGAACAAAAGGCCAAGGTGGTGGTACTAGCCTGTAACGGTATCGGCACCGCCCGCCTCCTGCTGAACTCCACATCGGCAATCTTTCCCAACGGCCTAGCCAACAGCAGCGGCCTCGTTGGCAAGTGCCTGATGCACCACCCGGTTGGTTCTGTATTGGGGGTCTTCGACGAGTGGTTGGGCACGGAAGACGGCGGGCCTCGTGGCAGCACCATGCTGAGCCAAGAATTCTACGAGACCAACCCAGACCACGATTTCATTCGTGGGTACGAACTTCAGATCCTGTCCTACGGCAATGCTCCGCTGGCCGCGGCGCTTGGCGGTCTCATGGGACAGAAAGTGGCCTGGGGTGAGGACCATCACGACGAGTTCAAACAGAGGTTCGGTCACTCCGTCGGCATCGCGATCATGTCCGAGGACCTGCCTGAAGAGCACAACATGGTCACTCTGGATTCAGAAATGACCGACAGTGACGGTATACCGGCGCCCAAGATCAACTACACGGTCAGCGAAAACACCGCGAAGATGCTGGAGCACGGCGTGGCCCGGGCTACCGAGATCATGGAGGCTGCTGGGGCCACGAAAGTATTCTCGTCCACTCTGCGCCGAAACGCCGGTTGGCATCTGCTGGGCACCGCCCGGATGGGGGAAGACCCGGAGACCTCGGTGGTTGACCGCTGGGGCCGGACACATGATGTTTCCAACCTGTTCATCATCGACGGCAGCATCTTTACCACCAGCGCCTGCGTTAACCCCACGCCCACCATCCAGGCCCTGGCCCTGCGCACCGCCGACTACCTTAAAGGAGAAGGCGGGCAAGTCATTCAATAGCTGTCAGCTTTCAGCATCAAAAATGTCCCTTCCCCCTCGCAATGGGGAAGGTAAGGATTGGGACGACCCTGCAAATTAGGGCGCAAACTCGGTGTAGAACCCCTGATCCAGATGACCACCGGCGCCCGCCTAGCCCCAGCCATTGACACCTGAATCAGCCACACTTAGGATATCTATGCCTGTCCACGAACGCTTCTCAGCGCCTATTTTTCACGTTCAAGAGGCAGCAACCGCAGTTAAAAATCAATAACAGAAGGTGCACACCATGCCAGAGGTCTACGGTATTGGGGATTTCCGCTATAACTTTGTTGAGAACTGGGCCAAACTACCCGGCGGCATGACCTTCAAAGAATGTCCGGGCGTCGCCATCGACTCCCAAGACAACGTGTTCGTCCTCACCCGCGGCGAGGAACCGATCATTGTGCTCGACCGGGACGGCAACTACATCCGGTCATTCGGAAAAGGACATTTCAGTGACGACCGGACCCACGGTCTGTACATCGCACATGACGACTCGCTGCTCTGCGCAGATGATGGCATACACACCATCCAGAAGTTCAGCGCCGCCGGCGATAAGCTGATGGAGATCGGCGACCGGAACAACCCAAAGCCCCGCTGGAGCGGAGAGCCCTTCAACCGGCCCACTTCGGCCGCCATACACCCAGGGAACGGCGACGTCTACGTGTCTGACGGCTATGGAAACTCCCGCATTCACGTCTACACCGGCGAAGGCGAGTACAAGTTCTCTTGGGGCAGCCCCGGCATCGACGCGGGCCAGTTCATCCGTCCCCACAACATCGCCATCGACAGCAACGCCAACGTCTATGTAGTCGACCGGGAAGCCCACCGCATCCAGCTCTTCGACACCGACGGCAAATTCATCACGATGTGGAGCAACATCCACCGGCCAGACTCCATGGTCCTCTGGGGCGAGCACATCTACGTCGGCGAGTTGAACGGCATGGGCGGCGTTGATGACGCCCCCGGCCTGGGACACCGTGTTTCGATCTTCGACCTGAAGGGCAGTCTGGTCAGCCAATTCGGCGACGTGAACGAAGGAGAGGGCCCCGGACAGTTCATCGCCCCCCACGGCATCGCCGTCGACTCCCAGGGTTCCATCTACGTTGCGGAGGTTTCCTACACCATTCGCGGCTCGCACATGAACCCGCCCAAGGAATTGCGGTCGTTGTCTAAGTACACGCTGGCGAAATAGAGGGTAGCTGACAGCAGTCAGCTTTCAGCATCAAAAATGTCCCTTCCCCTTCCGATAAGGAAGGGACAGGTGAGGATGGGGTGGCTTTGCGACCGAGCCATATTTGATCACACAAGCCAAACCCTGCCCACCGCCGTCCTGAATGAAACAACTGGTATATACCTCAGCAACGAGAATCCCAGTTTCGCTCGGAATGACATTAAGGCGAGAGCATCCGCTACGGGTTTGAATCAAATGGAGGACACCGACTTTGCCTGAATCGGGCGATACCACTACTGTTCAATGGGACTCGGCCCTCGAGGCCATCGAACGCTGCTACGAATTGGGTTGGACCGACGGCCTGCCGGTCGTCCCCCCCACAGAACAACGGGTCGGAGAGTTCATAGAGCGTTCCGGGCGGCCTTCAGACGAGGTCGTCGGCGAGCTACCGGAGCGCCGCCGCGAGATAACCGTTGGCAAGGTGGCCGCAAACGCGGTGATGGCCGGTTGTCTGCCCGAATACATGCCGGTGGTCTTGACCGCCACCGAGGCCATGTTGGAGCCGGTATTCAACCTTGTAGGGCCATCGTCCAGCATGGGCGGGGCCGCCATCTTATCCATCGTGAACGGACCGATCACCAGAGAACTGAACATCAACTCACGGAACAACCTGTTCGGTCCGGGGAACCGTGCCAACGCAACCATCGGCCGGGCCATCCGATTGATACTGATGAACGCCTGCGCTGCCATCCCCGGCGTCTTCGACCGCAGCGTCATCGGCCATCCAGGCAAGTACACCTACTGCATCGCCGAGGCCGACACAGACACCCACTGGACCCCGCTCCACGTCGAACGCGGTTTCTCGGCGAACCAGAGCACCGTAACAGTGTTCGCCGGCGAGTCGCCTCGGCAGGTGAGGGCCGTGGGCTACCCCGAACCCATCCTCATCGCCCTGGCAGACGTGGCTTCCAGCCTTGGCAGCAACATGTCCACGTCAGGCTCGGTCGGTGACACCGGCATCGGCGTCCGACAAGGCCAGATCGTGGTTACAATCGCGGGCAACGCCAACCTCTGGAAGGACTGGACCAAAGCTCAGGTCAAGGAATACATCTTCGATCGGACCCAGCGCTCCGTGGCAGACCTGAAGGCAGCCATGGTCTTGAAAGGCGACCCTGAAACCGGCGACAGTGAGGCCATGATTCCTCTTATACCCGAGCTCGACGATATCCTGCTGGTCTTCGCCGGAGGCGAGGAGTCCAACATGTCTTCGGTTATCCCCAGTTGGGGCCCTAAAGTAGGCAGCACCGCCGTCACCAAACTGATCAGATAGAAAGGGATTAGAGTGTCTCAAGGGAAGAAATACTCGCTGAAAGGCCACATGGTGTCAGGCTGCAATTGCGACTGGGGTTACCCCTGTAATTTCTAGATAGCCCCGTCCTACGGGAATTGCGAAGGCGTCTACCTGTGGCGTGTGGAGTCCGGTAACTACAACGGAGTGTCGTTGGACGGGAAGTGGTACGACTACAGCGAAAAGTACGGGGAGTTTTGCCCCTTCGAGTATTCAAACTAGCAAGTCTGTTTCCAGAGCCGTTGATTTTTCACGGCAACCGGGCCACAATTCAATTAGCGACCTGTAAAGCGCCAACCGATGGAGTGTAGAGAGGAACCAAATGGCCCAGAGCGAACATATATTGGTTAACCCGGTCACCCAGCCCATCGTGGCCCCCTTTGACGGCGCCCCCCGTCTGGCCAGCCTGGCCGGCACCCGTCTGGGGATAATCGACGACAGCAAACGCAACGCCGACGTCCTCTTGGAGGAACTGGCTGAGATTCTGAGGACTCGCTACGAGATAACCGAGGTCAAGTGGCACCGTAAGCCCAGCGCCTCCCGTCCTGCCGACCCAACGGCCCTGAAGGAGCTGACCGAGCAGGTAGACTCGGTAATCATCGCGATAGGTGATTGAGGCTCCTGCAGTGCGTGCAGTGTGCACGACGGGATTCACGTGGAGAACGCCGGCATACCTTCGGCTACCATCTGCACCGACCGGTTCGTTCCAACGGCGCAAGGTATGGCCAAGATGTGGGGCGCGGAAGATTATCCGACGATATTCACTCCTCATCCGATAGAGAACATGACCAGGGAGGCCCTCAGGACTAGGGCCGCGGAATTGGCCCCGCAAGTTGTACGGGTCCTGACCGGCGAGGGTTAATCCCAATCTCTTAAAAAGGCAAAAAAAGGCCACCGGAACGATCTGTTCCGGTGGCCTTTTGCTTTTTTGGCTATCTAAGCCAGGCCGATAGAGCTAGGCCAACTCCCGGCGCAGGTCGGGCGGCAACAGGTTGGGTATCGAATCCTCAATTGGGTAGGACTCGTTGCAAGCGGCGCATTCGAGACTGCCGGTTATGACTTCATCGCCCTCTTCCGCTTCGGAGCGTAATTTCAATTCGCCCTTGCACACGGGGCAGGCCAGTATATCCATCAGATCTTTTTTCATAAGTTCTCCGGTCGGTGGGGTTGGCAACTAAGCCAATGAATTTTCCAGCAAGCCGTCCAGCACGTCCGATAATCCTATCACCACAATGCCCGTCACCAAGAGTGCCGTGGTGCCGGTGAGGCGGCCCCGTAGCCGCTGCCAGCGCGAATCGCCCAACTCCGGGTCCTCGGGATAGCTGTCTTGGCGCATGAACCGGACCACGTAGAACATGTAGAGCGCCAGTACGATCTTCGCCACCAACACACCCACATATGGGCTGGTAACAGTGTCCTCAGTTAGCCTAGAGACCGACAAAATCACCCCGGTAAGCAGCAATACGGAGATGGCGGTGCTAACCAGACCACGGAACTCAACGCCGATGGACCGGCTGGTTTCTGCCGGTAGCCCCCGGGCCTGTTGAATCGCCGGACGCAGCACCATCAAGTAGAAGATCCCACCACCGACCCAGGTCACAGCAGCCACGGCGTGTCCCCACCGGATGGCCAGCAATATCCAGTCTAATACGTTCATGAAATCGCTTGTGCAGGCATCCGATCTCCTAGGACGCCGGGTCTCCGATCAACGCCCGGACCTGCCGGATAATCTCATCTTTCTCCACGATGCTGATGTGCGTGGCGACGACCTCGCCTTCCCTGTTTATGAAGTAAGTCTTGGGGAACAATTCCAACTCGTAGGCTTCGGCGATCCGAGCCAAACGGTCGGTGGCAAAGTCGAAGGTCAGGCCCAGTTCCTCGATGAAATCCCGGGCGTCTTGTTCCGTGTCGAACCCCTGTGGGACGTAGAGGCCCAGGATACGCACCGGCTCGTCCTGAAGCTCCTGCCAAGCCGCCTCGATCGCCGGCATCTCCTCGCGGCATGGAGGGCAGCTTGGATACCAAAAATTCAGCACCACGGCATGGCTCTTGATCACCTCCGACAACCGGAACGTCTCGCTGTCAAACTGGACCACTTCAAAGTCCCTGGCTTTCTGGCCGGAACCGCCGCAGGCCATCAAGAGAATGATGCCGGACAAGACCAAAACGAGGGCGGCATGGCGGCGGTTAGGTCTAGAAACGAGGTTCATAAATGAAGTTACTAGGTGTGCCCCGGAGCAGTTCCATACGGCTGTAACACATTCTATCGACGGCCCAAAGTCCGGTCAATCGAGTCCGAAGTGGAATCCGGCCCCTTGACTCCGGCTGCCAAGCAATTAGAATCGCCCCAAACAGATACCCTGGAGGACTACATGCGTCTGGAAAATAAAGTTGCCTTGATCAGCGGCGGCGCCCGCGGCATGGGCGAGGTGGAGGCCAAGCTCTTCGCCAAAGAGGGCGCCAAGGTAATCATCGGAGACATGCTGGAAGATAAGGGCCGCAAAGTGGAGGCCCAGATCAACGAGGCGGGTGGTGAGTGCGTGTTCGTTGTGTTGGACGTGAGCGATGAGGACGCCTGGCAACGGGCGGTGAACGAGGCCGTCTCCCGCTTTGGCAAACTGGATATCCTGGTCAATAACGCCGGCATCTACCGGGCCCATATAGTGGAAGAGACAACCGCCGCCGAATGGGACCAGGTGATGAACATCAACGCCAAGGGAGTGTTCTTCGGCACCAAATATGCCATCCCTGCGATGCGGGAAGCCGGCGGCGGCTCGATCGTCAATATCTCATCGGTGGCCGGCTTGGTGGGAAGCCGCCAGACCACCGCCTATACGGCGTCCAAAGGCGCGGTGCGGCTGTTTACCAAGTCGACGGCCATACAATACGCATCAGATGGCATCCGGGCCAACTCGGTCCACCCTGGAACCATCGTGACTCCGATGACTGAGGGTTTCCTGGCCGACTCAACGATGCGGCAAGACCGCATGGACCGCACGCCGCTCAAGCGGTTGGGTCGTCCCGAAGACGTCGCTTACGGCGCGCTCTACCTGGCCTCTGACGAAGCGTCATTCGTGACCGGGTCGGAGTTGGTCATCGACGGAGGACGGACCGCGGAGTAGCAGATAGCTGACAGTTCACAGCTTTCAGCAATCAGTTTTTAATCCCCTCTCTCTCGCGCAAGGAAGAAGGTGAGGGCACACTTCTAGCATCGGTCAACGCAAGATAAAAAGAGCCCACCAGTTTCCGTTGTGGCTCTTTTTCAATGCCTGATAGAGGAGCCTAGCGGCCCATTGCGTAACCGTCCCTTCTGGGGTCGGCACCTCCGTTGCGGCTGCCACGTTCTTGGTCTACGTGGATAGCGCAAAGACAGCCCATGCGCGGTGTGAAGTCGTCCCACACCTCCACGGCGTGACCCCGCTTGCGCAGGTCCTCAACAACCTCGGGTGAGATGCGGCCTTCCACTCCGACGAAGCCCGGATTGTAGGCATGGGGCCAGAAGGAGTTGGGGAAGCCCCAAGTGGAAACGCGGGGGGCTTCAATGGCTTCCTGGACTTCCATGCCGAACTCGACCACGTTCAGGAATAACTGAACCATGGACTGGGGTTGAACGTCTCCGCCCGGCGTCCCGAAGGGCATCAGTACCTTGCCGTCCTTCATGGCCAGGGCTGGGTTGGGGGTCAGGCGAGGGCGCTTGCCCGGTTGCAGCGAGCTGGGGTGGTTATGATCCAGCCACGACTGAGAGCCCCGGCCAGAGGCGATGAAGCCCAGGCCGGGGATGATGGGGTTGTAGGCGATGGTATCGCTGGGCGTGGCCGAGAAAGCGTTACCCCAGCGGTCGATCACAGCCGTGTAGCTGGTGTCGGCTTGCAGTCCGCCGCCCACGGGCTCGGGGCGCGCGGGCTTGCCATTGGGCGATTCCATGCCCTGATGACGCCAGGGGTTTCCGGCTTCTGGCATCTCGCCAAACGCTTTCTTCATGTCGATCATGGCCCGGCGTTCTTCGGCGAAGGACTTGGACAGCAGGCCCTCCATGGGCACATCCACGAAGTCGGGGTCGCCGTAGTAGGCCTCGCGGTCGCTGATGGCCAGACTCAGGGCCTCTAAGACGGCATGGACATAGTCCGCGCTGTTGTGGCCCATACCATTCAGGTCCATGCCTTCGAGTATCTGCAGCGCCTGAATACTCACAGGACCCTGGCACCAAGGGCCGCATGTATAGACGTCGATCCCCTTATAGGTGCCGTGGGCAGGAGCGTTCACTCCCACATGGAAATCGGCCAGGTCTTCCATAGTTATCAGGCCGCCGTTAGCCTGGTGGAAATCCACGATCTCCTGGGCGATCTCGCCCTTATAAAAGAAGTCCCTGGCGGCTTGAATCGCGCCTTCCCGGCCCAGGGAGGCGTTCTTCTTCTCGACCTCGATCAAGCGCTTAAAGCTGCGGGCCAGGTCTTTCTGGACCAGCGTTTCGCCCTCTTTGAAGGCCCGGCCGCCGGGGTAGAATATCTCGACGGTTGACGGCCACTGGACCTGGTCGTCGGTCTCGTGGGTCAGGTCGTCTCCGGCCGACTTGGCGAAGTAGGAAGCCAAGGTTGCAGGCACCGGAAAGCCATTCTCCGCCAGTTCCATGGCCGGGGTGACAACCTGCTCAAAGGTCATTGTCCCGTAGAGTTTCAGGGCGGTCATCCAGGCGTCGGCACCAGCCGGGGTTACCGTGCGGGGGATGCCGGCGGGCAAATCGCCGCCGTACTTGGCTAGATAGTCGTCGATATTGGCGGCTTTGGGCCAACGGCCCAGGCCGCTGATCTCCACAGTCTCTTTCTTCTGCGCGTCGTGGATTATGATTGGGGCCACGCCGCCGAAGTTGGTCCACTGAGGCAGCACAACGTTCAAGGTTATTCCAGCGGCCACGCCGGCGTCGGTGGCGTTTCCGCCTTGCTCCAGGATCCGGTAACCCGACGCAGTAGCCAGATAATGCCCGGCGGTAACCATGTGGGTTGAGCCAGAAACTGTGGGCCGGTAGGACTTGATACCTATAGCCATTTCGCACTCCCTCGGTGATGTCCAATTTGAAGGGAAAATCCGTGCCTAAACCAGCAAGGCTCCCGTTTGAGGGAATGATACGGAGCGGCTTTATGGGTGTCAATATCTTAGCCATCAGCTAACAGCGG
>VFHF01000086.1 GCA_009392095.1 SAR202 cluster bacterium | reverse complement strand
CTCAACAAAATTGGACAATTTAACTGGTGGATTTCAAGGGCCGATTGGACGGGCTAGCCCGGTCCGCATTGTTGGCCGATGAAGACCAGTGGGATACCTCCTGGCTTTTTTGAATCAACGAAACCTTCAATATGCCTAATAATTGGTCAAAGTTTAAAAAATGATCTAAAATAGTTTTAAATTCTGTTGACATAAAGACTTGCCGATAGGTACCGTCGGAGGAGGTGAAGTGGTAGAAAAGGTTTCGGCTTGTCGGGCTTTAAAAACAGTGCCGCTCGCAATATCAAGGGCGAATCCAGCCCTTTGCGCTAGCGCGGGGATAACCCGCCCTGGAGGTTGATCATGGTTATTGAAAAAGACTTGGTGGAAGACGTGGCTGTCACGGCGGTGGCCGAAGAACCGGCTGAACCTGCCTGCAAGCACCATTGGGTCATAGAGACGGCTAACGGCCCCATCAGCTGGGGGGAGTGCCAGATCTGCCATGAAAGCAAGGAGTTCCACAACTCCATCACCGACGCCGACCGCGATTACTAGATCGTAGCGTGCCGGTTCTTGAACGGTTATCGATTTTGAGCCAGGGCACGTAATGGGCTAGACGCAGTGGGTGTACGCCGAAAGAATTCGGAGGGAGATGTGCGGTCCGGCCAGCAGATGCCGGTATCGGGCCGACACTGGAGGGAGGGAAAGATGAGAGTACTTTGGATCGGTTTCGGACAGGCGGGGGGCAAGATAGTCAATTCCCTCATGGGAATGAACCGCCGCCTCTACAGCGCCATCGCAATCAACACGGAAGAGGCAGACCTGTCCGGCCTGCGTTACATCCGTGAAAAGGTCTTGATCGGGAAATACGCGCTCCGGGGACGGGGAGTAGGCTCAGATATCGACCTCGGCGCCAGTATCGCCGAGAAGTCGCTGGCCCAGATGATGGATTCCATCGACGCAATGGTGCGGAAACGGGACCCTGAAGTGATTTGGATCGCAGCCGGATTGGGCGGCGGGACAGGCGCTGGGGGTAGTTTCGTACTGGCCAATGAGTTGAAGAAAATCTACAAGCACATCCCGGTTTACGGGATCGGCGTGGTGCCCTCGGTCAGCGGGATGCCCAACGACAAAGAGGCGCTGAACCTTTCCAACACCATCAAGAGCTTTGAGCTTTGGAACCACTACTTCAACAACATCCTGCTGGTGGACAACCAGCAGTACGAAAAGGCCCAGGTCACCAGGGAATCGGTAGAGGCGATGTTTCAAAGGGTCAATGAGAACCTGGCCCAGACCCTCACTACGGTACTGACGGCCGGAGAGATTCGCCCTCCGCCACAGGAGGTGTTCAGCTCTTCTGAGATCAAAGCCACCATGGGACTGATCGGCGATGTATCAACCATCGGCCACTGCGCCGAAGAGATCAGGGTGAGGTCCCAGTTTTGGCGTGGCGGAATGGAGCCCGGCACCCATGAGTTGGAGAGCATCATAGAGCGCAGCGTGGAAAAAAGCGTGCTCACCTTCCCGACGGACGTATCGGGCGCCCGTTCGGCGTCGCTGATAGTCCACGGCAGGCCGGAGCACCTGTACACCCAGGCGATCTCCGTAGGCAGAGCCAGGCTGGAAGAAATGACCACCGTGAGCAAGGTCCGCTACGGAGATTATCCTGACCGCCGGACCAAGTATCTGTCGGCGATCACCTTGGTTTCCGGGATCACCGACTTCAGCCGTTTAGACCAGATGCGAAAACGCGTGCAGGAGCTGAACGGCTCTACGCCGTCGAACCATCACACTGTGACCGACAGCGTGGTGGAGCCCTCGGTCATCTAAAACGCCTGGGAAGGGTTCCTATAGAAAAAGGGCGGGGGATCACCCCGCCCTTTTTCTTATTCTGTGGACGTTCCTCAACGCTGTCATTCTTCACCTCGGCAGACCTTTCGCTTCACTCAAGGTTACATCTGGGTGGTCAAGTTCCCCGGCATCTTTAAAGAATAGCCACCGGGTTCACGGGGGAGCCGGTGCCGCCGACCACCCGCAGTGGGTTCACGGTGAGCATGAACTCGTAGCGTCCCTCTTCCGCGCAGGCCTCCGCCAATGGCTGCAGAAAGGCGTTGTCCAGCAGGCCGATGCCATAGGCGAAAATGGAGCCATGAACGGACCACGCTAGGTCGTAACCGTTGGGTGTGAAGTCCATCATGTCCCAGACCAGCAAGCAGCAATCAGACTCGCGGATGAACTTCAGGCAGGATGCGTGCAGTCCGGGCCGTTCGTTGGGGTCTCCGCCCCAGAGAGGGTTACCGTCATCGTTCCACTTGTCGCGGCCGCTGTACACGATGAGCGCATCGCCCGGCGCCATCTCAACACCCTGGGCCTTGGCGATATCTTCCAGTTCCCATCCGTGCACCGGAGTGTCCATGGTTACGTAGGGGACTCCTCGGAACTTGGGAACATCCAGCAGCACCCCCCGGGTGATGATTCCCTCTTTCCAATGCTCAACCGACCCCCACACCGCGCCATCCATGGTGACGGTGTCATCATGGACCCGGCCGTTCCACATACCGTTCTCGTCCCAGACGTGGCACAGCGCATCCAGGTGGGTGGTGGCGGTGCCGTGGTAGGAGATTCCGTAGTAATCGGCTGAGAAGCCTGAGTCTTCCCCCCGGAAGACCTTTTTCATGTAGTGGTGGGCAGGGGTTGGGTTGTTGGGAGCTGGAGTCTTGGGGAACTCCCTGCTGAGGGAGACGGCCCGGCCAGATTTAACCGTTGCGGCTGCAGCGAGCCGCTTCTCCGGCGTGACCATGTTGACCGCGCCGACTTGGTCGTCTTCGCCCCAACGGCCCCAGTTCCGGTCTTCTTTCAGGTATGCCAACACTTCGGCTTTCGTCGGTACGCGGCGCTCCATGGTCTCCTCCGTAATGCAGTTGGGTTAAGACCGGGACCGTCCCGGTTCGCGGACACGATAGCAGAGCATGCGCATAGGCGCAATTTACCGGCTATCGGACAGATTTCTGCAGACAGGTGAAGAAGCGGTCCATCATGGTCCTAGCGAAGCTTTCAATCATGCGTTGGCCGACCCTGGCCAACAGGCCGCCGGATGACGATTCGCTCTCAACTTCCACTGTGGTCTTGCCGCCGTTTTCTATCAGCTTGACCTTGGACTCGCCACGAACGAAACCGGAAGGTCCATTGCCCTCGATGGATAAGCCGTAAGACTCGTAGGGTTTCAGATCGATCATCTTGACCTTGGCGTCGAACT
Organism: SAR202 cluster bacterium; assembly: GCA_009392095.1. Lineage (GTDB taxonomy): Bacteria > Chloroflexota > Dehalococcoidia > Lucifugimonadales > UBA3495 > UBA9611. The sequence goes on along the minus strand of VFHF01000086.1, from coordinate 7,456 downwards.
TGCTGCGTATCGGCCCCATGTTAATGGTCACCGTGGCCGCGTATTCGTCGTTGCCCAATGCTTCCATCTTTTCACAGCCGGGTATGCAGGAAGACAGGGAGTCCGGGTTGGTCAATATTCCCCAGACCTTCTCGGGAGTGGCGTCAAATTCGTAGGAGCCTGATAGCTTCATCTGTTGCCTCGTTGTGAAATCCGCCGACGATACGTTTTAGGAACGGTCGTCGGCCAGCAGTAGCAGTTCCAGTAATACTTGGACGCCGTTGGCGCAGTCCTGGGGCGTCGAATATTCTTCGATGGCATGGCTGATGCCGTCGATGCTGGGCACAAAGATCATGGCGACTGGGGCGATGTTGGCCACCGCCTGAGCGTCGTGTCCGGCGCCGCTGGCCAGCGGTTCCCAAGCCATTCCGCAGTTCTCAGCGGCCTCGGCCACCAGGGCCTGCATGTCGGCGGTGATTGGGACAGCGGACGTGAACCGGTGGCGGATGACGTCAATGTCCACTATATCGTCCACCGCGGCTTGGTCCGTGATCCGGCGCAGCTCCTGCTCGGCGGCGGCCAGCGCTTCCATGTCCGTGTCCCTAAACTCCAGTCCAATGCTGGCATGGCCCGGGATGACGTTAACGGCATTGGGGATGGCCTTGATGGAGCCCACTGTAGAGACCCGGCAGATCTCCTGTTCCGCAGCCATCTTTTGGATGTTCAGGACCAGTTTGGATGCGCTGACCAAGGCGTCGCGGCGGGTCGACATCGGGGTGGTGCCGGCGTGGTTGGCTTTGCCCTCGATCTCAACTTCGAACACGGCCCTCCCGGTGATGCCGGTGACCACGCCTATGGGGTTGCCGGATTGGTGTAAGTAAGGCCCTTGCTCGATGTGCAATTCAAAGTAGGCGGCCAATTCTCCAGGGCTGCGGACGGCTTCGCCTATGCGCGAGAGGTCGCCGCCGATGTCGGCTATGCACGGGCCCAGGCTGAGTCCGTCGTCGTCCAGGGCATCTAGGTCTTCTTGCTCCAGCAGGCCGGACATGGAACGGCTGCCCACTAGCCAACGGTGAAAGCGGGTGCCCTCTTCATTAGTGAAGTCGATCACCTCCAACGGATGGCGGGTGCGGTGGCCTTGCTCTTCAAGCGTGCGTATAACCTCGATTGCACCCATAACACCCAGGGCGCCGTCATATTTGCCGCCCTTGGGGACCGTGTCGGTGTGAGAACCCAAGGCGATGGCCGGCAGGTTGTCGTCGGAACCGGCCCGACGCCCGATTATGTTTCCGGCGGCGTCGATTCGGGTTTCCAGACCGGCTTCCTGCATCAGTTTGATGGTGTAGTCCCGCCCGGCGATGTCCTCTGGAGAATAAGCCACTCGATCCATACCTTCAGGGCTTTCGCCCAGGTGGCCTAGTTCTTGCAACGTCTGGTTGATTCGTGACTCGTTGATTGAATACCTAGGCATGGAGTTAGCCTCGTGGTTGAAAATACATAAGTTACAGGGGTTGAAAGAGGTTGTTACTTGGCCCGCTCTTTAAACTCGGTCATTTTCTCTTCTAGGAGAACCCGGTCTAGGCCAAGTCTCACGGCGGCATCCCGGTCCCGGCCGGCTTTGGAATCGTCCTTCAGCAGTGTCCAGGCAAAGGCCCGGTTGGCGAAGGCAACGGCGAACCCAGGGTCCAGCTTGATGGCCTCGTCCAGATCGGTTAAGGCCAGTTCGGCGTTGTTCATCTCGATGTGGACATCAGCCCGGTTGTTATAAGCAACTGAAAACTTGCCGTCGATGCGAATAGCCTGGTCAAAATCGCTGATGGCCCTCGTCAAGCGCCCAGCGGCCCGGTGGGCGAATCCCCGGCTACTATACGCGTCGGCAAAGTTTGGGTTGAGGCGAACGGCTTCGTTCAGGTCGTTTACGGCTTCACGAAATTTGGCTAGGTTTGTGTAGGCGAGTCCCCGGTTGCTGTAGGCCACGGCCAGGGTGGGATTCAATCTGATGGCCTCATCCAGGTCGGCAAGGGCGTTTTCTGGTTGGCCTAGACTCAAATAGGTTGAACCGCGGTTGCTATAGGCCTGGGCCAAAGAATGGTCCATCTGGATGGCCTGCGTGTAACGTTTTACCGCATCATCCAACCGGCCTTGGCGCTGCATCCGCACCCCAGTGTCGTAGACCTTTTCGGCGTCCGTCATAGTGACAGCGCCGGGCAACAACCAGCGTACGAACCTGCCCAAGATTTGAAATACTATGAAGATTCTCATGATTTGGTCTTTGGGTGAGTGCTAATTGACCCGGTCTCGGAGCTCTGCGATCTGGTTCTCCAAGCTAGGCCGGTCTGCGCCAAGGGCTACTGCTTCTTCGACGTCTTTCAGCGCCTCTTCGTGCCTACCGGTCAAAGCCAGGATCAAACTGCGGTTGAGATAGACGTCCAGGTACTTGGGATTTATCTCGATGGAGGTGTCGAAATCGACGAGCGCAGCTTCAGGCCGTGCCATGGCGACCAACAGAAGGCCGCGCTGGTAAAAGATGTTGGCGTTTTTGTCGTTCAGCTTAATGGCCCGGTTGAGGTAAAACATTGCCTTGGCCGGCTGTCCCCACCGGGCGTAGTTCATGCCCCAGGTGAAGTAGAAACCGCTGGATACTGACTTCATACCGCCGTAGAAGGCCGACAAGAAGCGGAGAATCATCCGGAGTGACCCCTAGGCCGACAAGTCCAGAGAGGCCGTATCCCGGATGGATCAGTCTCACCGCGTGTGTCCGGGGGCAGTCTGGAGTTGGCGCATCGAATCTGTAGACCGGATTATACTCTTAAGGGGACGGGGAGGTACCTGCGATGTTCAATTTCACCTTGGCTCGGTCTATGCCAAGGGCGACTACCTGGTCAATGGTCTGCCTGGTACTGTGGGGCCAGGCCAAGCTTGGCCTGGGCGGACGCCCGCACCAGGTATGTTTTAGCGTAAGTGGGGTCAATCTCAACCACGCGGTCCAAGTCGGCGATGGCCTCCTCGTACCTACCTTCGTCCATCAGCTCCGTTCCGCTGTTGAAGCGCTTCTCGGCGTCGCTGAGCCCTAAGCGAGCGGCAAGCCCAAGAACCGTTACGGCGGCGACCGGTAGGATCAACCGGCGGAACCCAAATCGAGAGGTATAAGGGGGATTCGAGACTGGAAGCGGTCCTGTGATTGTTAAATAACGATATCATCCCCGCTTTCAGATAGTAGACCTGCTTTTGAGTTCGGCCCTGTTGCGAACCGGGAAAGGCGCAAAGGCGAGATATCGATAGTTGAGGCCTGGCCATCAACCACCAATTCCGCCATCGTCACGCCGGCTGCGGGCGCCAATTTAAAACCGTGCCCGCTGAACCCAGCGCAGACGAAAAGCCCTTCGATACCGTTGATTTGGTCGATGATGGGATGTCGGTCCGGAGTCGAGGTATACAGCCCGGCGAAACCGTTTTTGTATTCGGTCTGTTCCATCATGGGGATTCGGTTGGCCAGCCGGATCCAGACCGACTCGATGGATTTTTGGGTGGGCCGGTGGCCATACACCAACGGGTCCTCAACCGGCTCGCCAGGTCCTCCGCCGCCGGCCAAGAGCAGGTCAGTTCCCTCAGGCCGGAAGTAAGTCTGATTGACCAGGTCGGTTGCTCCTGGGAGGCTTGAAATGCTGGCCGACGGCCTCGTGAAAGCTGCAACTTCATGACGGCTGACGGTCAAGGGCAGGCTAACTCCGCACTGCTCAAGTAGGCCGCTGCTCCATGCACCGGCTGCGACGATGACACGCTCGGCGCTGATGCGCCCTTGGCTGGAAAGGACCCCTGTGACCTTTCCTCCGGTAATCTCTAGCTCTGTCGCGGACGTTCTCAACGCCGTTTTTACGCCAAGATAGCGGGCCTGGGTAGCGTAAGCTAGAGTCGTTCCAGAGGCATCGGCATACCCCGACAACGGTTCGTGAACGATGGCGGCGCAGTCGTCAAGATCGAAGCCGAGAGTTAACGCTCCGGCTTCTTGTTGGTCGATGATTGTGGTCTCGATGCCGGCCTCTTGCTGGAGAGCGACTCTGGCGCGAGTCTGGTCGTGGTCTTTTCTACCAGCAAACACCAGATGTCCGGTTTCAGTAAAGCCGCATCGGCTGCCCACGATTTCACTGAAGTCCCTGAAAACCTGGAGGCTATGCCAGGCCATCCCGGCCAGCACTTGGGTTGAATAATGGGTGTGGACCAAGGCCGTCGACCGTCCGGTAGCGCCGGCGCCCAGCACATCCTGTTCCAGAAGCAGGATTCCGGTGACTCCCCTGGAGGCCAGGTTGTAGGCGATGGAGCAGCCCATCACCCCGCCGCCGATGATGACAGTGCTGGCTGTCGATATCATGATCGCTGTAGGAGAAGTTGCGTGGCGGCTACCTCTTGGATTTCGGAGGATTACTTGTGGCGAATGTTCAATTTCAGAGTGGTTATCAGTGTCTCCAGTTCCACCCCCAATCCTATCGCCCGTTCGGCGTCGGCCCGCGCTTCCTCAACGGTTCCGGCGAAGACCAAGACTAAAGCCCGGTTGGCGTAGGCCACGCCTGAAGTAGGATCGACACTGATGGCTTGGGTGAAGTCTTCAATCGCCCGATCAGGCAGGGCCATGGCGTCAAAGGTGATGTCCCGTTCAACGTAGACGGCAACATCCTTGGAGTTTAATTCGAGAAGGTGATTGAAATCTACCACGGCCAGATCGTACTGACCGTCGTTCCGATACGCTAGTCCCCGATTCCGGTAAGCCTCGACGTCGTTGGGGACAAGTATGATGGCGTCGCAAAACCCGGATACGGCCAGTTTGTATCGCCCCAAGTGGTAACGGCTATAACCCCGGCTGTAGTAGGCGTCAGCGTTGCTTGCGCCCAACTGAAGAGCTGAGGTGTAATCTTCGATAGCCTTGCCAACCCCTCAAGTCGCCATACGCAATGGCCCGGTTGTGATAGCCATTTGAGAGGTCAGGTTCAATCCGGATGCCTTCGTCGTAATCGCCGATGGCTTTTTGGAACTGGTCGAGCTTTGCGTAAACGGCGCCACGGTTGTTGTGGGCGTCGGCGGCCTTCGGGTCTAATCGGATGGATTCGTCAAATTCCTTGATTGCGTTCTCCCATGGTCCGGCGGTGGTATAGACGGTGCCTTTCACATAATGTTCCGCGGCTTTGTCTGAGTCGCCGCCGCCACATGCGGCCAACGCCAACAGCCCGATTAGGAATAGCGTGAATAGTCCAACTGATCGCTCAAAGAACATTTTGCAATCTCGATTTCTCCTGCCTATCAATTCAAAGAAACAGGGCGCTCTTTGCCCGCATTTATGGCAGGTATATAATGTTGCGCACAAATGCAGTCTGACGCAGAAGTAATGAACGAACGGAGGTAAAAGATGGGCGCAACTGAGACCATCGCCAAGTGGATCGTAGACACTAACTATGAAGACATCCCGCCCGACGCCATCCGAGTTGCCAACGAGTCTTGCTTCGACCTTTTGGGGGTCATCCTGGCAGGCTCCCAGCAACCAGTCGGAGAGATTATCCAGAGATACACCAGCAGCATGGGCGCCGCCCCCGAGTCCACAGTATTGGCCGGTGGCTTCCAGAGCACCCAGGCCAACGCCGCGTTGGCCAACGGTACTATGGGCCATGCGTTGGATTTTGATGACTTCGGTGGGTTTGGGCATCCGACAGTCGCCATATTCCCAGCCCTGCTGGCCATTGGCGAGCACACCGGCGCAACCGGACGCGACTTGCTAGAAGCTTATGTGGTGGGTTGCGAGATTGGCCTGGCCTTGGCCCACGAGACTAAATACAAGCAGATGGACAAGGGATTTCACAGCACCGCGGTCATTGGCCGACTGGCCTGCACCGCCGCTTGCGCCAAACTGCTGAAACTGGACGAACACCAAACGATCATGGCCCTGGGCATGGCCGGCTCTATGTCTTCCGGACTGATTCACAACTTTGGCACCATGACCAAACCCCTTCACGCCGGCTTGGTTGGCCGGGATGGTGTTACCGCCGTGCAGTTGGCCCAGATGGGGATGACCGCCGGGGACCAGGTCATCGAGCATCCCTTTGGGTTCGCCAACGTGGTGTTGGGCGAGGGTGTTTACGACCTTGACCGCATGGCCGATAACATGGGCAAGCCCTTTCGCACCCAGGACGCCCTTATGATCAAAAAATACCCCTGCTGTGGCGGCAACCACGCCATGCTGGATAGCTTGTTCAGCTTGATGAGGGACAACGATTTTACCTACGACGATGTGGCCGACGCTGAGATTGACCAGTCTTACTTCTCGGTGGTGATGCTCTATCAGGAGCCAGAAGACGAATTGAAGGGTAAGTTCAGCGCTAAGTACAACGTGGCTGCAGCCTTGGTTGACGGGGAAGTCAACATCGACACCTTCACCCAAGACAAGATCGACGACGAGATGATAAACGATACGATGGGCAAGGTACGCACCAGGGTGATGGCCAAGTCCGAAGAACTGCTCACGGAATCCGCCGACGGTCTCAAGGTCAAGATTACCTTGAAGGACGGGAGGGTCTTCGAGCACACTACTGCCCGGGAAGACACCTTGGGCAGCCAAAAAAACCCCTGGGGTTTCGACGCCATCAAGGACAAGTTCCAAGATAACGTCTCACGGGTGCTCTCGCCGGACGGAATCGCCGAGGCCATTGAGACCTGGGGAAACATACCCGAAATGACCGATATAGCCACAGCGATTCGGAGCACGCTGGTGGCTGAAAAATCTTAGTTAGACGTACCATTAATGAAGAATTAACCGGGTGGAGACAATGCTAAGTTGACCCTTCGATTTTAGCTGGATACAACCCTGCGACATTCGCATCGGATTATCACCAGAGGGCGTAGCCAGAATGTTTAAATTTTGGGGCGCTCAGCGTATGGAACTCTGAATAAGAAATAAGAAATTTTTGGAAATCTAGCGGAACTATCATAGCGGAAGGACCAAACCCCGTAGAGGCATACTAGGCAGCACTAGCGCAACTTTGGCCGATCTTGGCGACGGGCTCAGCAACGCCCGACCCAGCAAGCATGGGTAACGTCGATCATCCATTCCCGTCTGAAGGTGCGGAAGCAAGGCTTATTTCGATCACGGACCAGGTGCTCGCCACCATCAAAGAGATCGATCTTGCAGCGGTCGTCGAGACTCCCTTTGGTGCGAGGCCGGGCGGTCAATTCGTAATGGCGCCGATCACGGCCATGATTGTTCATAGCTGGGATATTGCGAAAGCCACCGGCACGAACACTACTCCGGATGTTGGATTGGCCGAGCTTGGTTACAACGTACTAGTTAATGTAGCTGAAGGAGGCCGCGCAAACGGAGCATTTGGACCCGAAGTAACGGTGCCAGCCTCTGCTAGCTTCCAGGATTGGATGTTGGGTCTTTCGGCACGCCAGCGGTAAGAATTTTGGCCTGCATCACAATACGAGAAGCCCCGTC
>VFHF01000085.1 GCA_009392095.1 SAR202 cluster bacterium | reverse complement strand
CTGATTTGTAGCTTTCCGAATTTCCGATCCCTTCCGCGGAGGCCAGGGAAGGATTGGTTGTCACGCCGCTGATCACACCAAGCCGGGCGCCGTCTCGAATCTCTTGAATATTGGCTGTGTCCAAAAAGAGCTTCAAGGTTTCACCACCTCTGTATATTTATGTTTAGCCCAACCGGCCGAACTAACGTCAAAGCTGGCCGGTTGGTTGATTGAATTTTTCTGGACCGATCGCATCAAGGGAACACTGGTTTCCAGTTGGGGATTGATATTTTGGCTTATCAAAAGGTGTTTTGGATTAGTAATGACAGGTGCATAGATTGATCGGGTTAATTGGAGTTCAGGTCCAGGGGTAGCGGCCGTTGGACGCCTTCCCGGATCGTCTCTTTGGCAGCGCCAATGAATTGGCTAAATAAAGGGTGGGGTCGGTTGGGCCGGGACTTGAATTCGGGATGGTATTGGGTGCCGACCATGAAAGGATGGTCGGTAACTTCACCGGTCTCAACCAAGTTTCCGTCGGGCGAAAGACCGCCTACGATCAAACCGGAATTCTCCAACGTCTCCCGGTAGCTATTGTTAAGTTCAAAACGGTGCCGGTGCCGCTCCATTATGGAGTCAGAACCGTAGGCCGCTTTGGTCAAAGTCTGATTCTGTGGATGACAGGGGTAATCCCCCAACCGCATGGTGCCGCCCTTGCTTGAAACGCCTTCTTGGTCGGGCATTATATGCACCACAGGGTTTTCAGTCTCCGGAACCAACTCTTCAGAGTTGGCGTCTTCTATCCCCAGAACATTTCTGGCCCATTCAATGACCATCACTTGTAGACCTAGGCAAAGTCCCAGATAAGGCACTTTATGTTCTCTGGCGTAACGCACAGATTGAATCATCCCTTCCACGCCCCGGGGACCGAACCCTCCCGGGACCACTATTCCACAGACGGTGGACAGGTGCGCTTCTGGCCCATCCCGCTCAATATCTTCGGAATGTACCCATTGGAGATCGATGTCTCTAGTGTGGTCCAGGCCGGCATGCCGCAGGGATTCCCGGACCGATATATAGGAATCGGGGTATTCAACGTATTTACCCACCAAGGCTATCAATACACTTTTTTTGGGTTCGTTCATGCGGTCGACCATTGCCGACCATTCAGTCAGGTCGCGGCTATTGGCGTCGAGGCCTAGGGTTTCAACGATGATGTCGCCCAACCCGGCATCTTCAAGAACCAAGGGAACTTCATATACATTGTCAACGGTCAGTACCGGGATAACGGCCTTGACTGGAACGTCGCAGAAAGCCGAAATCTTTTCACAGATAGCTTCAGATACCGGATGGTCGCTTCTGCAAAGAATAGCGTCTGGCTGGATACCGATGGCACGTAATTCTTTCACGCTGTGTTGGGTTGGCTTAGTCTTCAATTCTTGGGCTGCTGCTATATAAGGAAGCAAGGTCAGGTGAATGTAGAACACATTGTCCCGCCCCACATCATTTCTCATCTGCCGGATAGCTTCTAAGAAGGGAAGGCCTTCAATGTCGCCTACCGTCCCTCCGACTTCAGTGATAATCACATCGGCGCCGGATTCAGCAGCCAGAGCAAGAACTCTATCTTTGATAGCGTTGGTGACATGGGGCACCGTTTGAATGGTGCCGCCAAGAAAGTCACCGCGCCGCTCCTTGGCAATTAGGTTGAGATAAACTTCTCCAGCGGTGAGGTTGGAGGTACGGGTCAACTCCACGTCGATGAATCTTTCGTAGTGACCTAGGTCTAGATCAGTCTCGCCGCCATCTTGGGTTACAAATACTTCGCCGTGCTGGTAGGGAGACATGGTCCCGGGGTCAACATTGAGGTAAGGGTCCAGTTTGATGACAGAGACGGTGAGTCCTCGGCTTTTCAGGATGCGCCCAATGGATGCGACGCTGATCCCTTTGCCTAATGAACTGACAACTCCCCCGGTTACGAAGATGAATTTTGTCGGCATCTGCCTACACAAAAATGGGGTTTGAGGAGGGGTTCCTACGGGGTAATCTATCGGCCGAACCGCCGCCCCAATGGACACACCAAAAGATACAGTGGGTCTAGGGTCATACAGGGATTGCTAAATGAAAAACGAGGTGGCTTGCAGGGCGGGCACAATGATCCTAGTGCTAATTATATGAGCCGATTTTCCAAAGTGTCAAGAGATTGAAAATGAAATTATGTTAAATCCGCGATCGAGATATTCAAACGGCCCATTTGTTTCACACCGGCGGCAGCAGGTCTAGGTAGTCTGCTTCAAATTCGGCGATCCATCCCAACTCTTCCTGTTCCTCCAATGTGACCGTCCCCGGCGCGCCGCCACCCTCCGGCAGGTTGCCGATGGTCCAATCATCGGCAAATGCTTTCATCCTGGCCTCGTCTAAACCCAGTAGTTCTCCGAGGATATATTCGTTGGCTTCCCCCAAACGGGGCGCCGGGCCTTTGATCTCTGCTTCGCTCTTGGAGAACTTCCAGCCTCTCCCGATGTATCCCTTGGGCCGTAGACCCACTTCAGGAGGATTGTGGACCGTTTCAAAGAAGCCCCGTTCCAGATATTGGGGGTCGGTGAGCGCTTGCTTAGCCGTCAAGACAGCACCGGCGGGCACTCCCGCCTCTTGTAGACCGTTCATCACCTGATACGACGTAAGGGCCGATGTCCAATTCCCGATGATCTGATCTAGCTCCTCTTGGTGTTGCCGGCGTTCGATGGGGTCGTTGAAGCGGGGATTGGTAGCCAATTCCGGGTTTCCGATCGCCCGGCACACAGCCTGCCATTCTTCATCACTGCCTACCGCGATAGCCACCCATTGGTCGCGGCCTTGGCAGGGATAGACCCCGTGGGGCGACCAGAACGGATGGCGGTTACCTATGCGTAGGGTTCTACGCCCATTGAAGGCGAAATCTAACAGACCCGTGCCGATAACTGTGGTACCCGTCTGGTACATGGCTAGGTCTATCCATTGCCCTTGGCCGGTGCGGGCCCGGCGCAACAGAGCCGCCATCAATGCGCCCAGGGCTGTCCAAGTGGCGAGGAAATCGGAGTATGAGTTCCCCATCTTGTTGGGCACTTCGCCTTCCACTAAACGACCGTCCTCTCCCTCTTCCATATATCCCATGAATGCGCCGGTGCCGTGGGTCGGCTCCAAGGCTGACGCCATAGCCCCAAAATTGCTCCATGGCCCGCTGTGGCCGTAGCCGGTGTTAGACACCATGATCAGGTCCGGTTTGTTGGCGCAGAGACTCTCAAAGTCCAATCCGAACCGGGCCATCACTCGGGGAGTGAAGTTCTCCAGCACTACGTCACAGACCTCTACCAGGTCCTTGATGATCTTCTGAGACTCTTCAGAACGGAGGTCTAGAGTCAAACTGCGCTTGCCTCGGTTTAGGTTTTGAAACGTCCCACCCTGTTCCCACCAAAGCTCGCCGGGCTGGTTATCGGGGAATGGGCCGGTGATAGTCCGGGTGGTATCCATGAACTGGGGCTGGCAGGTGTCGATTTTGATGACCTCTGCGCCCAGGTCGGCCAGGTTGGCCCCGGCGAAGGGCATGGCAAAGACTCTGCTTAGATCCAGGACCCGGATGTTTTTCAATGGCGCTTGGAGCATTTTCGTGACCACTCTATTTAAATAGGCAACGCCAGATGGCTAACTAGATGACGCCGAGCTGCCGGAGGGATACGAGGTCCTCAGCGGAGTAACCCAGTTCCGCACCAAATATCTCTGAGTTGTGCTCACCCAGCAGAGGGGCAGGCTGGGGCCCGCTGATCGTCTCGCCGGGCAGCCGCACGGCCATTCCCGGATACTGGGCCGGGCCAACCACCGGATGGTCCACCTCAACGAAGAAGTCCCGGGCTTGGAGATGAGTACATTCAGCCAGGTCTCCAGCATCTTGGGCCATCCCAAACACCAAACGCTGCTCCCCCGATGCCAGAAACAACGGTTTCCGGTCCCACTGGGACAACCCTTTAATCAATAACTCTTTAAGCTCTTCGCCGTGGGCAACCCGTCCGGCCCCGGTGGCAAACTTCTCGTTTCGCAGTTCCTCCAGCCCGATCAGGCTGGCGATTGTCGACCAAGGTTGGGAGCCCTGCACCGAAGGGGCAACGTAGCCGTCGCGGGCGGGCATCAGTTCCTCGAAACCGGCCCCGCGGACCGGGCGGCGTCCCTTCACCGCCCCCATGTAGTTGTAGTAGGGGAGGGGTTGGACCAGATGGGCGCCCAAACACTGGGCCACCGCGACATCGACATGCTGGCCTTCTCCGGATGTGAGGCGGGCAAACAGCGCCACCTGAGTAGCAGCTGCAGCGTTGGCCCCGGCCACATAGAACGACTGGTCTAAGACGTTTCTCAAGGGCGGCTGGTCGGAGTCTCCCGAGTGGTACATGAGACCACTTAGCGCATAGGTCACAATGTCCGTTGCTTCGAAGTCGTTGTACGGTCCTGTCTGGCCGAAAGGTGTGATTGAGGTGAGCACCAATCCCGGGTTCGTTTCAGCCAAAGACTCGTAGTCCAATCCCAATTCCTTGGAACGAGCGGGCGGGTTGTTCTCCACAAGAACATCGGCGTCGGCCACCAGACGGTCGAGCAATCTACGGCCACTAGCAGTGGACGGGTCCAGCGTTATGCCCTTCTTGTTGGTGTTCAGGTAAAGAAAGGTCAGGCTCTTTTCCAAATCTGGGTCGTCGCCAGCAAAGGGACCCATGCGGCGGGCATCGTCGCCACACCCAGGAATCTCCAATTTGATAACATCGGCACCGTAGTCTGCAAGTAACTTGGCGCACCAGGGACCGGATATACCGGAGCCCATGTCCAATACGCGGAATCCCTCTAACAGCCCGGCGGGCATCAGTCTTCCACATCCCAAACGAGCGGTAGACTCTCGCCTTTCTTAGGCAATACAACCGTGCCACTGCCGGTGGCGGTCTGGTCTCCCCGGTTGTTGGTCAGATTGACCTCGCAGTCCACATGGCCATACCCACCTACCTCACGGACTGCGGTGACAACCCCTGAGGCTGTAATCACGTCACCTGGGTAGTCCATCCCCCGGTGTTCTACATAGAAACGCTTGAACCAGCCTTCCGGTCCGGCCAGTTTGATCATCAGTTGGCCCAAGTATTGGTTCTTGAGCGATCCGTTCACAACAACGTTAGACAAGCCTTGGTGGACCTGGGCGAAGGGCAGGTCCCAGTGGATGCGGGCGTAATTTCCGTTGGCCGCCGCCCAGCGAACCAGGTGGGTGGTGGTCAGCGGGCCCTTTATGACTTGCTCCAATGCCATGCCCACCGACACATCTTCAAATTTCCTCTGTATTCCGGCGGCATGGAGTGTCCGCTCCACAGTCTGGTCAGGCGCAGGAGGGGAGATCACCACGCTGTTGAGTCCTTCCCGGGCATCAGCAATGGCCTTGACCTCTTCACCCGGCGGGCGGCTCCGGTGGATGCTCACCCGGTCCGCAACACTGATCGCCTCTCCGTGCTGGTTGGTCTGGGTCTCGCGGCGAACGACGAAAACCAGGGGACCAGACCGGCCCTGTTTCTCGAAGATATCGACGATACGAAACTGGCGGGTCACCCAATCGCCCACGTAGGCGGGACGCAGAAATTGCCAGTCGCTGCCGCCATTCAATCCGTAGCTGTTGAAGGGCAGTGGCACGTCGAAATGGGAGTCCTGGCCGGCTCCGAAGTAGCCGATGGATGGCGCGATGTCCTTCCAAGTCGCCAACGGCGGACAGAGCAGCCCTTTGAACCGGCTGGCTTCAGCCGCTGATTTGTCGATGTAGAGCGGATTTGGGTCTTCAGTGGCGTCGGCCAAGTCGTAGGCCATCTCGTCGCTGAGTGGGAAACGGTTCCTTTCGGGCGAGGTCTCGGTGCCAATCAGGCCGCGGACCTCGGGAGTTATCAGGCTATCGGCCATATTTAGCGCTCCCAGTGGGATTGTCAGGTAGGATGGATGTCAGATGGGCGCAGGCGTGCGCCGCGTGCAGTCTAGCATACCCCATTCCAGATGGCCGGGTGTATCATGTTGCCGGTCAAAATATCGCGCAGCACCCGATTGCATGGAGAAGATCAATGGAGGAGATCAAATGACGCTGAACGAGTTTATCGAAGACGCATTCAACACCGAAATCGAGTACCTCATGGACGCTCTGGGGGATATTACCCCTGAAGAGTTGATGTGGCGGGCCGGGCCGGAAGCCAACCCCATCGGGTGGATACTTTGGCATATGACTAGAGTCGAGGACATGTGG
>VFHF01000084.1 GCA_009392095.1 SAR202 cluster bacterium | reverse complement strand
CAAGCTGGGCGAGGACATCTGGGCCACTGAACTCTGGTACGAGGGATTCGGCCAGCCGATCGCGGCTCCTGACCCAGACCGGCCTGATTTCACGGTAGCCGGCTCCCTCCGCCATCTGGTCACCCACAAGAACAATCACCACGGACAGATAGACTACCTGCGCGGCCTCCAGGATGAGGCTTGGGATTTGCCCGGGGCACCGGAATAGTGCTTCCCCGGCCCTGATACCCGCTGATTAACCCTACTGGATCAGACGCTAGACCAACGGAGTGAAATATGGCCGCCACCGCTACCGCCATCGGACAGTCGATAACCAGGGGAGAAGGCCCGGACAAAGTCTCCGGCAAGGCGATCTACGCCGCGGACATCTCTCTGCCGGGGATGCTCTGGGGCCGGGTGCTTCGCAGTCCTTACCCTTACGCCCGCATCGTCAGCGTCGACACCTCCCAAGCTGAGGCTTTGCCCGGCGTCCACGCCGTTGTCACCGGCCAAGACATCCCCGACGCCAAGATCGGCCGCCGCATGGTTGACATGCCTATCTTGGCCCAGGGAGTTGTTCGTTTCGTGGGCGAAAAAGTGGCCGCCGTGGCCGCCGACGACGAAGATATCGCCGACGAAGCACTGCTCCTGATCGACGTCGTCTACGAACAACTGGACCCGGTCTACGACGCTGAAGAAGCCATGCGCGACGATGCTCCGGACCTCCATCCCGAGATGGAGTCTTATCCGGGCCTGCCCCAACCTCCATCAGGAATTAAGAACACCTTTGCCCACATCACCTGGGAGAAGGGCGACATCGAGCAGGGTTTCAAGGAATCGGACTTGATCTTTGAGCATTCTTTCAGCGCCCAACTGATGCACCAGGCGTACATCGAGCCTCACGCCTGTGTGGTCAGCGCCGAGGAATCAGGCCAGGTACAGATATGGGCCAACAACAAAGACCCCTACATGCTGCGCGACCAACTAGCTTCGGCCTGGGGTGTTACCGCGGAGAACATCGTGCTCCACCCTAGCACCATCGGCGGCGATTTCGGAGGCAAGGGCTCGTTCATGGACGTGCCTCTCTGCTACTACCTGTCCAAGCGTTCGGGCCGTCCGGTGAAGATGGTCATGGATTACATCCAAGAACTGATGGCCGGCAACCCGCGCCACCCGGCGGTGATGACCATCAAGACCGGGGTGATGAAGGACGGGACCATCAAGGCCAGACAGGCCAGTGCGGTATTCGATAGCGGGGCCTACGCCGCTTTCAAACCCACCGTCTATCTTAGGGGCGCCGACCATCTTTGCGGCGTCTACAAAGTCCCTCATGCCAGGATTGACAGCTATACCGTCTACACCAATAACGTCCCCCGCGGCCACATGCGCAGTCCCGCCAAACCCCAGGTGGTCTTCGCCGTGGAGTCGCACATGGACATAATCGCCCAAGAACTGGGCCTAGACGCATACGAGTTCCGGCTGAAGAATGTCATGCGCGAGGGCGACGCCTCACCCGTAGGACACCACTGGCAACAGATAAAGGCGGTAGAGACGCTCGAGGCGGCGGCCAAGGCGGCAGGAATCACCGGATCCGAAAGCGCGGCCTTGCCGCCCAACACCGGTCGCGGCATGGCCATGACCGACCTGGTCCAGGGCACGGGCCAGTTCGCCGCCAAGATTGGACTCACCGACGAGGGCAACCCACAACTGCACATGGCCTTCTGGGACACGGGCACCGGCTCTCACACCGTGCTACGGCAGATGGTGGCCGAAGAATTGACCCTGGACACTTCTGATGTGGAAATAGTTCTGGAAAACACGGCCAATATGCCCTACAGCTCTGGCTCCGGCGGCAGCCGGGTTACCTACACCGCCGGACAGGCGGTGGTGGGCGCCGCCAGAGAATTGCGGGCCAAACTGGTTGAAGCTGCATCGCCGCTGTTGGACGCTCCAGAGGACCAAATCTCCATGCAAAACGGTCTCCTGGCGGCGGCCGGACGTACCATAACCATCGCCGATGTTATCGCGCGCACCGGCGGAGAAGAACTAACGGGGCAGACCAGCGTGACCTCGGAGACCCCTGAACTAACATCGTTCTGCACTCAGGTGGCCGAGGTCCAGGTGGACACGGAGACCGGCGAGATAACGGTCAACAAGATCGTCACAGCCCACGACATCGGCGCGATCCTGAACCCGTTGAACCACCAGGGCCAGGTGGAAGGCGGCCTGATCCAGGGTCTGGGTTATGCCTTGATGGAAAAACTAGAACTGGAAGACGGCCACATCTCCACCCTAAGTTTCGGCGACTACAAGATACCCACTTCCGCCGACGTCCCAGTGATGGAAACAGTATTGGTCCAAGGCGACGCTGGCCCAGCCCCCTACGAAAGCAAGGGCATCGGAGAAAGCAGCAACATCCCCGTAGCCGGCGCCATAGCCAACGCTGTCTTCGACGCCGTGGGGGTGCGCATAACGGACCTGCCGGTTACCGCAGAAAAGGTACTGGCCGGGTTGCGGGAATTAGGGAAATAGATCTAGACCAAGGGTAAATGATGCAATTTGGAATGTTTGGAAGCGCTCAGGCTAGCAGGGGTGGACCCGATACCAATACCGGGGCTGGGTTCCGGGAGTTCGTTGAACGCAACATTGAAGCAGAGGCGCTAGGGTATCACAGTACCTTTCTAGTGGAGCACCACTTCACCGGCTTCGGGCAGGTGTCTGCGACCTTAAACCTGCTGACCTGGATCGGCGCTCTCACATCGACGCTGCGCTTGGGCACGGCGGTCACGGTTCTACCCTGGCACAACCCCGTGTTGCTAGCGGAGCAGATCGCCACTCTGGACCTACTCTCAGAAGGCCGGGTCGATGCCGGGATCGGCAAAGGCTACCGGCTCAAGGAGTTCGAGGGGTTCGCCATGCCCGTTGAAGAAGCTGACGCCCGTTTTGAAGAATGCCTAGAGGTTATGCTCAAAGCTTGGACTTCGGACTCTCCATGGTCACATCGGGGCAAATACTGGCAGTACGACAACGTCGTGGTCGAGCCCCCTAGCACCCAGAAACCCCACCCCCAGCTATGGATGGGCGCCGGCAGTCCCCGGTCGGTGAAACAAGTTGCCCAGCTTGGCTTCAACATGCTACTGGGCCAGTACGATTCTTTCGATATGATCGTAGATGAAATTGCGATGTATAAATCGGAGATCGAGTCTTTAGGTCGAACCTTCGACCCGATGAGCGTGGCGGTAGCCCGCTCAGTGAATATCGTCAACTCCAATGACGATTATGAAGAGGCTATGAACAACCGGATGGCAGCGCGCCGTCGGACCCAAGAACACGCCCTTCAATCCAGTTTCCAGGACACTCGCGAAGCAACTGAAGCGGGTACCATCTATGGATCGTTGGAGCATGTGACAAAAGAGATCCAGACGTTGCGGGACGTTGGAATCGAATACGTGCTTCTCAATTGCCCAGCGGGTATATCCACTCTGAGGCGTTTCGCAAAAGACGTGATTCCGTCATTCGCCTGAAGTTTCTATACCTTAGGAGCAGACCTCCCCAGGCCTGAAACAGAAAAAGCCCCTCCTATCAAGGGGCTTCTTATGCCTGAATGCATCGGGCAAAAAAAGAGCGCTCTCAGTAGTTTCTGAAAACGCTCCGCTATCATAGCATGCATGGCCTAAAGTTGTCAACTGTTTGTGCCCAAATCGGCGAAATACCCACTAATCATAAACTAGCATCAAAACATGTTGGAGGCGGCCAGGCAGCAGCTAAGCGCCGTTTTATCCGCACGGCCACCCCGTTTATATATAATAGGCCATCATCAATCCAGGAAGGAACCATACCAACAATGCGAACCAACACCACCAAAACCAAACTTGCCGAGGGCAAAGTTGCTTTCGGCGCAATCGTCAGCCGCTTCTCCCCCGATATAGTAGAGATTTTCGGAACCATCGGATTCGACTTCGTGATGATCGACTGCGAACACGGCCCCATGAACCTCGACCAGGTCGAACACATGGTCCGGGCCGCCGAATCTTTCAATATCACACCCATCACACGAATCCCCAACCACGAGGAGTCCACCATCCTCCGGTTCTTGGATCGAGGTGTCCAGGGAATCATAGTGCCGCACATCAACACCAAAGAGGACGCCGAGTCTGTAGCCCGATCAGCACGGTACTACCCTGATGGCCGCCGCGGCATGGCCGGTAGCGGCCGCGCACACGATTACGGCTCGGGAGGCTCTGATTCAACCACATTCATCAATTCCCAGGTGTTGGTTGTTCCCATGTGCGAAGAGACCGAGGCAGTGGAGAATCTGGACGACATTTTAAGCGTCCCTGGCGTAGACGTTGTCCACGTGGCCGCCAGTGACTTGGGCCAAAGCATGGGCAATCCAGGACGTGAAAAAGTTCGGGAAGTCATGAGCCAAGTTATCCCCAGGATCAGAAGCGCAGGTAAAAGCTGTGGCGCAGGCGGTAACTCCCCTTCAGACGCCGCTGGAGTAGCGGAGTTTATCAACCTAGGCGCCAACTTCATCACCGTATCATCACAAGGCTTACTGCGCCTCGCCGGACAGGATTTCCTCAAACGGGTGGAAGCGGAGCTCTAGCGACTCGAAATCTTTATCAGCACGAGTAACACATGCTTGACATATTGATCCAAAACGGTCTGGTAATAGACGGCTCCGGCAGCCCTGGGTTTTTCGCTGCTGTCCTGATTGAAAAGGACACGGTCACAATACAAAGGGGCGACGTATCCCACTTGGAAGCCACCCGGACGATCGACGCCTCAGGCTATGTGGTCTGCCCCGGCTTCGTCGACCTCCACTCCCATGCGGGTCTGACAATCATGGGCGAGCCGCACCACAACCCCAAAGTGCGGCAGGGTGTAACCACCGAGCTGATAGGTATAGATGGCATGTCCCACGCGCCATTCAAGACCCGCGAAGAGCAAGAGCGCTATATCTGGCAAGACTCGGGTCTGAACGGCTATCCTCCCATGCCCACCGACTGGCTTACCGTGGCAGGGCAGCTAGCTAAGTACGATAACGCCGTGGCCGTCAACCAGGCCTTCATACTAGGTAATTCGCCAGTGCGCATCTGGGGTGTGGGCTGGAACGATCGTCCCGCCACCCCTGCAGAGTTAGAGGATATGAAGTCGGTGGTACGAGAGGCCATGGAAGAAGGCGCCTGGGGATTGTCCACAGGACTGGACTACCCGCCCGGCTCCTACGCCAGCACGACCGAACTAGCCGAACTGGCCGGAGTGGCGGCCCGCATGGGCGGTCACTACCACACCCACACCCGAGCCAGCCTGCGATCCAACGGCCTGCTGGCCCCTTGGGAAGAAGCACTGGAAATCGGCCGGGGTGGCGACTGTCCGGTGCACCTTACCCACTACCGCCAAAGCGCCACTGGAGTGGGCAGCCATTTGGATTATCTGGAACTGGTCGAAGACGCCCGCGACAGCGGAATGGACGTTACCTTCGACTGCTATACATATCCCTACTCCGGCACTACCGTGACCATCGGCTTGCCACACTGGGCCAAGGACGGCGGCCCGGAGCGACTGATGGCCGCCTTGAAGGACGCCGACGACCGGGAGCGCATGAAACGGGAACTCTCTCGGGACCGGTTGGAGAACAACTGGCTGACCAACTTCAACCAGCCCCAGAACAAACAATACGAAGGCAAGCTAATCACCGACATCGGCGAGATGCGTGGCCAAGATCCAGCCGATGCCCTCTTCGATCTGTTGATCGAAGAGAACCTGTTCATCTCCACAGTGGGACTGGGCACCAACGCCCAAACGTTGTACGCCTTTGTGTCGCATCCAGCGGGCATGATCGCCAGCGACGCGATACTCTTTGGCGAGTACCCCAATCCCCGCACCTACGGCTGCTTCCCCATCGTACTTGCTGAGTTCGTCCGTGCCGAGCAGCACCTAAAACTGCCCGAGGCGATCCGAAAGATGACCTCGTTCCCCGCCCAGAGGCTGGGCCTCCCAGACCGGGGCTTGCTCAGGAACGGCTTCAAGGCCGACATAGTCGTCTTTGACCCTGACACCGTCAAAACCCACGCCACTAAAGACGACCCAAAACACTATCCTGTGGGCATCGACTACGTGATAGTCAACGGCCAAGTAGTCATTCAGAATGGGGAAAACACAGGCGCGTTACCGGGCCGCGGGCTGCGTCGCGGTCACGCATCAACCTAGGGCATCCGACCCTCGCACGCCCATTTGCGAGAGAGGGATATCCTATGCGGAACCTGCCAAACTCTCCAGCAACCCGTCCACAGCAGCACAGTCCTTGCAAGCCCTGGCGGCTTTGGGCGGCGTTTCCATGTCCCAGATATCGCGCGCTTTGCGGAGTAGTGGAGGCAGCAGGCTGGTTAAGCGGATTTCCACCGGAATTACGTTGGCATGGAAGGCCATGACGAAACCACGTGCGTCCACCAAATCCGGCTCATTGGATGTCTCTTTGTCGGTGGCAGGCTCCATATAGACCAGAGCCAGCTTGGACACTGGCGAGAGGCCTAGTCGCTCAGATATGAGCGCGTAAGCGTTTAGCTGGACTTCATAGTTGGTGAACATACCGGGGCGGTCCGGATTGTAGCGCGACGTCTTGTAATCAACGATGGCATACGAGCCGTCAGCCAGCTTGAAGATGCCGTCGGCCTCGCCTCTGAGAGTTATCCCTGTTTCCTCGTCCAGCGCCTTGAATCTGGACCAGTGGGGCGGATCGATGTACTCGCCGGCCTCCCCAAGTTCAGATAGCCAACTTGGAGCGCGCCCTTCACGGTCGAAATGGTTATGGACAATCAGCTTGTTGTAGCGGTCGATACTGCTGAAGATACCGGGGAAGCTCTGGTATGGGAGATTCTTGATATGAAGCCTCACCCAAGCGCACCGACTGCAAAAGCGGATCCTTGAGTAGGAACCAAGTTCCGTAGCGGATATGGTCGGCCCCGCATGGCCCTCGTCCTCCTCCCATAACTTCTCTTGCGACATGCCTAAGAACTCACTTGCGGGTTAGTCGTCGGCAGACACAGCAGGGATGTTCGTGACCCCAGAAGTCCGGGCCTCCGGCGGCAAGGCGTCCTCCCAGTTGGGCAGCTGGTGCTCGTGGGTGGAAGGCAGGAAAAATATGCTCACTACTGCTGCAGCGCTTAGGCCGAAGGAAAGCAATATGGACCAGTCGTAAGCTCCGGTCCAATCTCTCAGGAACCCACCTAACACCGGGCCGATGGCCATACCGACACCCGCCCCGGCCATCTGCCAACCATAGGTGGTCCCGGTAGGCGCATCGCCGTAGTATTGGCGATTGATGATCACGAATGCAGTCATCTCGCCGCCCATACCGATTCCGAACAGCACGGCAAAGATGAAATAGGTCGATACGTCCTGGGATATCAACAACAACAGTAACGGAAAGGTCTGGGCCGAGAAACAGATCTTCATGATGGTCTTGGCACCGAATCGGTCCGCTAAAACGGGCACCGCGAACCTGGTAATGGTGCTAACCACGGTCAGCGTGATGTACACCGCGACTGCTGTGCCCTTTGCCAAATTGGCCCCACCTTCGTCGGTGGCCATGGCAACCAGCAGAATAAGGATAACGTTGTGTCCGGCGCAGCCCCAGAAATGTATCCCCACCAGGTTCCAGAAAGCCGAAGTCCTCTGTGCCTGCTTCAGAAACACGTTGGTGCGCACCTTGGCTATGTCATTGTTCTGCATGCTCCGGATGGGTTCATCATCCGGGGCGCCCCATTGACGAAGGCCGATATCGGCAGGCTCGTTGTAGAAGTATCTGACCAGGAATAACAAAATCGCGCCGCCGGCTATGCCTGGAATCAAGAAGGTCATTCTTAGGCCAAAGAGGTCGAAGAGGATGAAGACCATCAAGATTGCGGCGGCGGTGCCCAATCCTTGGAGCGCCTGCAATATCCCCATGGCCAGACCAAGCTGGTTCCGGAACCAGAGGGTCACACCTGATACCAACGTGACTTGAAAAGCGGCCATGCCAGCCGCCAGTAACACCCCGAAATAGAGGTAGAACTGCCAGAGGTTCTGCATGAAGGCAGTGAGGACCATGCCGATGATGAACAGGACTGCGCCGACCCACATTACCCGCCGCACCCCGTAGCGGTCCCCGAGCCAACCGCATACTGGACCAAGGGTCCCCGACATGACCCACTGGATGGTGAAACCGACGGTGATGGCCCCGATGCTCCAGCCGAACTGTTCCGGTTTGTTGAACTCGTCCACCAACAAACTGGCGGCGAAACGCATGCCGGAGCTAGTCATCCACATGATGGATGCAACGGCAACGATGACCCACGAGTAGTGAACGTTGCGCCTTCCGATGGCGAATCCGGCCGGGTTCAGTCCGAACCTGAGCATCCAGTCCCTCCCAATCAGGGGCTCATTGTACATGTCGAGGTGAGGCGGTTCAACGTGGTGGGAGGAGGTTCACTGAAACGGTATTACGGTTTCACAATCTCAGAGCAGATATGCTCCGAAAACCGTAATATTCAGGAGTCGATCAGCAGGCCGGGGTTCAACACGCCATGGGGGTCAAGGGTCCGCTTGATGGCCTTCAACGATTGGGCGAACAATTCTGGGCGTTGCTGGTCGTACCAAGGCCGGTGTAACCGGCCGACAGCGTGGTGGTGGGTGATGGTGCCACCGGCGGCAATGATGGCGTCTGACGCCGCCTGTTTGATCTCGGCGTACATCTCAAGCTCGGCGCCCAGACGGCCCATGCCTTCAAAGGTGAAGTAAGGGGCCGGCCCGTCAGTGTAGACGTGAGTGAACCGACAGGAAACGGTGCCTCCCCCGCAGACCCGGTCGAGTGCATCTTGGAGCGCAGCTCGGACCGTCTGATCAAGGTTGGCCCAGCGGTCCCATGTGACTGCGGTCTCCATTGTCTCGGTGACGAACCCTAATCCTGCCTGGTGGTTCTTAACATAGGGAGCATTCAAAAACGAATTACGCCACGCCCCTACCGAACCCTGACGGCCAGTATCGCCGCCGGAACTGTTTTTGGAGCCGTCAGACACGCGAATGTTGGCACCGTCGATGGTCCCACCGGCATCGCGGGCGATGTCCACGGCGTGGCGGATAAACTCGCCCTGGGGAACCTCAGCGGATTCGAAACCAAGAACCAATAAGGCCACAGTGCCGTCCATCCCTGCAGCGACCGCAGCTTCCACCGGATCCAACAGGCGGCAGTTGGCAGGCCAGAGTTTGGTCTGGACGATGCGGCGGGCAGCCTCTGCACCAGCGGCGAAGGTAGGGAAGGTCACACCGGCCGACGCCCGGGACACTGGCCGAGCCTGGATGCGCATCCAGGCCTCGGTGATGATGCCCAGGATGCCTTCGCTCCCGATCGCTATCCGGTCGGGACTAGGGCCAGCGCCGCTGCCGGGCAGACGCCGCGACTCCCAGAGGCCGGAGGGGGTGACCATTCGCACCGATTCCACCATGTCGTCTATATGGGTCTGGTTGGTGGCGTAATGGCCTCCCGACCGCGTTGCGATCCAGCCGCCCAGAGTCGAAAACTCAAAGCTCTGCGGATAGTGACGCAGGGTGAAGCCGTGTGGGCGCAATTGGTCTTCCAACGCCGGTCCGTAGACCCCACCCTGGATGCGGGCCGAGCGGGACACGTCGTCGATCTCCAACACCTGGTCCAAACCTTCCAGGTCAATAGTTACGATGCCGTCGTACCCGTCAGGCGGCTCGAACCCAGCCACCGTGGAGCTGCCGCCGCCGAATGGGATGGCAGCGTGACCGGAAGAAGAGCACCACTCCAACACGGCTTCAACTTCTTGTTCGTTGCGGGGGCGGGCGACAACGTCAGGCGGGTTTGGGAAGTCGAGATTGAAAGCCCGGATGCGGTCCCGGAAGCTGCGCCCGTAGGTGTGTACCGCCCGGTCGTGGTCGTCGCTGACGCAGATGCCAGCCAAGGACGAAGGCGGCGAGATGCGGGGTTTGCGCAAAGAAATGTCAGATGGTCTGGGCGGTGAAACCGGGTCCAGGTTGACGCGGTATCGTTTCGACAATTCGTCCGCCGCAGTCTTCATCTGCTCGGCGGTGGGTTCATCTGACTCGTGACCCCAAGCCCAGAAACTTCGCTTGGCCATGACCGTCTCCTATTGACTGGGCGCTAGTCGGCCATCTCGAAGCGTTCGGACTCAGCCGGTTTAGACCACAGTTCGGCGGCCCCGTGCATGGCCGTGGCCCGTTCCGGACTGGCCCGCCAGGCGTCATATATCTCATTCGAATCCCAGGTGACCAGAGTGGAGATCTTGGTAGGGTCTTCCTGGGATATGAAGGTCAAGCGGTGGCCGTAGCCAGGGGCCTTACTCTGGGCCAGGCCGTTGCCATCCAACAAATTCTTGGCCTCTTCAACCTTGTCTGATTTCGCCCAGTGGTGGGTAAGTACGCCAATCATTGCGTGGGGCTCCTAAATTGAATCTCCGCGCACTCTATCTGAATGCTCCAAGGGCTCGAGTATATCACTCGTCCGACCCGTCTTTGACCTTGAGCATTCTTCCAACGACCAAGGCAATAATGGCCGCGCCAACGCTGAGTACCGCCCCCATCTTGGCCGGATCTTGGAAGGCGGGATCTTCATAGGCTTTGCCAGCCACGAACAAGGCAACGGTCAAGCCCAAACCGGCGATTATGGCTGCCACAAACAGATGCCTGTTGTCCATCCCCTCTGGCAGAGGGAACCCAAGGCGAGCCCCAATCCAGGAGAACAATGTGATACCCACCGTCTTGCCGACGATCAGCGACAACAATACGATAAAGGTGACCTGCGTGATGCTGGCGAAGGCGACCCCAGCGTTCATGAATGCGAAGAAGAAAAGCCCAAAATCCACTGGCAGCTTGAGTTGGTGCTCGAAATGATCCAAGGGCGCACGCCGGTGATGAAGCTCCAATGCCTCCTCGGCGGTTTCCGCCTCCACAACCTCAGCAGGCACTGCCTCTGATCCGCCACGGTGGGTGTGCTCAAACTCGTGCTCATCCTCCTCGAAAAGCCCGTGGGTAGTTTGTGGGCTAGGCAAAAACGGTACGATGACCACCAAAGCCAAGGCCGGTTCGATGGAGGATTTGACCAGGCCAACCCAACTTAGGCCTCCGGCGATCAAGATGTAAACGGGCCAATACGGCACATTGAGACGTCGCATAACGAAGGCAACGGCCATCCCCGCGGCAACCAGCAGCAGCCAGGCAGGGACGACGGGAAATTCGGGGTCCGGGTAGAAGATGGCGATTATGCCCAGTCCGATGGCGTCGTCGGCCACCGCCAGCAACAACAAGAAGTTCACGGCTGGATGGGAGGCGCCGAATACGATGCGGGCCACCAGCCAGGCCAGGGCGATATCGGTCGCGGTCGGGATACCCCAGCCGTTGGCCACGGTGCTCAGGTCGCTGCTACCGCCGTAGAATACCCAGGCCAGGAGAAAGAACAGACCCGCCGGGCCAATAACTCCCCCCAGGGTGCCCATCAGTGGGTTGATGGCCTTGGGGATAGGGTTCAGCGCCCCGCCTGGCAGCACCGACTCGGTGATCTCTTTGGTAGCGATGCCAAAGAAGAACACCATGAAGATCTCGTTAACTAAGAAGTGGACGGTGACGGCTTTGCCGAAGATCTTCGTGTTCTCGCCAAAGATATGGTAATCCACCATATCTTCGTAGGCGTGAATATCGATATTGGCAAAGACCAACCCGGCGATCACGCCAACGATCAGCGGGATGGAGAATTGCTGGAGGATGTTTATGTGATGGGCGCGGAGCAGAGCGGTACCCTAGTTTTAATTTTTGAGCCGGCGCCGATTGCGTTGATTGCCCACACGGGCCAAAAGCTCAGCGAATTATATCATCGTTAGGCGGGCGGTAAATGGGCCGCTTCTCAGGCTCGATAAGGTGCCCCGCCAGGCGTGGGCCAAGTTGACATCCCATAGGGGCTTTGTTACTATCACGGGCACCCTGATTGCTGAAATTCCAGGCTTATTTGTGCCTGTGCGCCGGCTTTTGACCGGCCAGGAGGGACCAACCCCGTTGGCTTTCTTAAACGGACTTAAATGCCGTGAATGCGGCAGAGAATACCCCGCAGAACCGCTGAACGTTTGCGATTTCTGCTTTGGCCCTCTGGAGGTGGTCTACGACTACGCCACCATCTCTGAGGTAGTCAGTCAAGATAGTATCGCCGCCGGCCCTCTAAGCATCTGGCGCTACAAAGACCTGCTTCCCGCCGAGGGCGACGACCCTGTGGACATCATGGCGGGATACACTCCGCTGATCAAGGCTCGAGGTCTGGGGAAGACCCTGGGCTTAAATAACTTGTACATCAAGAACGACAGCGTAAACCCTTCGTTCTCCTTCAAGGACCGGGTGGTCTCCGTGGCCGCGACAAAGGCCCTGGAATTCGGTTACGAGACCATCGCCTGCGCTTCCACCGGAAACCTGGCTTGCAGCGTGGCGGCCCACTGCGCCCGTGCAGGTGTCAGGGCCGTGGTCTTCATCCCCTCCAACCTGGAGAAGGGCAAAATTATCGGCGCCGCCATCTATAACCCTGTGTTGGTGTCCGTGGACGGCACCTACGACCAAGTCAACCGCCTCTGTAGCGAGCTGGCCGACGACTATCCCTGGGCCTTCGTCAACATCAACATGCGCCCTTATTACGCCGAGGGCAGCAAGACCCTGGGCTACGAGGTCGCCGAACAACTGGGCTGGCGCTTGCCCGACCACGTAGTAGTGCCCTCAGCCTCCGGCGCCATGTTCACGAAGATCTGGAAGGGCTTCAACGAAATGGCCTGCTTAGGTCTTTTGGACGGGGTGGCTTCCAGTTCTTTCGGAGTTGACCAAAACACCGTGCACCACCCAGCAGTCACCACCAAGATGCACATGCAACAGGCGGAGGGATGTTCGCCCATTGCCGCGGCCTGGAACAACAACCAGGCGCAGGTGATTCCGGTGAGGCCCGACAGCATCGCCAAGTCTTTGGCCATCGGGAACCCCGCAGACGGCATCTACGCCATTAAAGTTATCGAGAGGTCCGGCGGGTCCGCTTACGCAGTCCCGGAATCGGATATAGTAGACGGTATCAAGCTGCTGGCTGAAACCGAAGGCATCTTCACCGAGACGGCCGGTGGGGTGACGGTCTCCGGGCTGAAGCACCTGGCTGAGTCAGGCGCCATCAAACCCGACGAGTTGACCGTGGTTTACATCACTGGCAACGGATTAAAGACCCAGGAAGCGGTCGAGCAAGTGGTGAACCCACTCTCCATCAAACCCAGCATCAGTTCCTTCGAAGCGGTATTTGAAGGCGCGAAATAACTGGACCAGGTCGCCAGGGTAAATAGCCGGGAGGTGTTCGGGTATGGGCAAGCAGAGAGTCAAGTTCACCTTTGAAGAAGAATTGGTGAAGCAGCCGGTGATTTACGAGTTGGGCCGTAAGTTTGAGATCGTGACCAACATCCGCCGGGCCGATGTGGGAGAAGAGGTCGGATGGGTGGTCTTGGAATTGGACGGCGAAGAAACAGAGATCAAGCGTGGGCTGGAATGGGTCAGTTCCACGGGCGTGAGAGTGGACCCGCTCGGCGGGGATGTGATTGACGGGTAGGAGTTAGTCCTGCCCTGAGCCCCAAACCGGGGCTATTGATTAGGAGGGTTTTTCTAGATGAGTGTAATGGTACGGATTCCCACGCCGCTGCGGCGTATGACTAACGGCAAAGACAAGGTAGAGGTGGAGTCCGCCAACCTCAATGAATTGGTTGAGAAGCTGAACGGCGAGTTCCCCGGATTCAAAGACCGCCTAGTTGATGAAGAAGGCGAACTGCGCTACTTCGTGAACATCTATCTGAACGGCGAAGATGTCCGGTTCATGGATGGGCTTAATACTTCCACCAACGAAGGCGACGAAATCAGCATCGTCCCCGCGGTTGCCGGCGGCTTCTAGTCCCTTTCAGCGACCTTCCTAGCAACCCTCATACGCATCCGTCGGGCTACCCGCTTCGGGTCTGCAGCCACTGTTCTTTCTGTGCCTGCCGCGCGGCCTCGTTGGCCGGCTGATACCGGTCCAAAAAATCTCTGCGGAAGGCATCAAATCGCTTCTCCAAAATTGATGCCCTGATGCGTTCCATAAGCGCCAGCACGAATCGCAGATTATGGATGCTGGCCAGCCGGAGCCCCAACAACTCCTTGGCCCTGAAGAGATGCCGCAGATACGCGGCTGAGTAATCGCGGCAGGTGTAACAGTCACAGGTCTCGTCCAACGGACCCTGTTGCTCCGCATAACGGGCCTTGGTAATGTCCACCCGCCCCTCCGGAGTGAACAGGCTCCCGTTTCTGGCGACCCTTGTGGGCAGCGCGCAGTCGAACATATCGATCCCCCTGGCCACACCCTCCACCAAGTCCTCTGGGGAGCCCACGCCCATCAGATAACGCGGCTTGTCCTCGGGCAATACATCCGCCACCTGGCCGGTGAACCGGTACATGTCCTCTTTGTTCTCTCCCACCGCCAGACCGCCCACCGCATAGCCGTGGAATGGGATGGCTGAGATGGCGCGGGCCGACTCGTCCCTCATTTCCGGAAAGGTGCCTCCCTGTACTATCCCGAACAGAACTTGCCCGGAAGCGGCGCCCGTGGCAGATAACTGGTGGGCGTCGAAGCACGACTGGGCCCATCGGTGGGTGCGCTCCATGGCCTGACGCACTTGCTTCTCAGAGGCTCCGTAGGCGATGCATTGGTCGAAGCACATGGCGATGTCCGGGGCCAGGCCCTCTTGGTTGGCCGTTGCCAGCTCTGGAGTGAAATTGTGCTCGCTGCCGTCGATATGGGAGCGGAACCGAATGCCAACATCGCTGACCTCCCGCAGCGGTCCCATGCTGAAAGCCTGAAACCCGCCGCTATCGGTGAGTATCGGTCCGTCCCAGCCCATGAACTTGTGTAGGCCGCCCAGCTTGACCACTGTCTCCACGCCCGGCCGGAGGTAGAGATGATACGCGTTGCTCAACACTACCTGGGCGCCAACGTCCCTCACCTCTTCAGCGGTCAGTCCTTTGACCGTGGCCTGAGTGGCAACCGGCATGAAGAAAGGCGTGAGCGCTTTGCCGTGAGGAGTCTCAAGTTCGCCGGCCCTAGCGGCTCCGTCCGTGTGGTGTAGTTGAAAGTTGAATTTGGCTTTTGGCATCTTTTAGCGGCCCGGCCTATGGTATCCTCTACTGGCAAATCTCTTGTATTTCCCCACGATTATAACGCGCGTGAAGCGACTGCCGAACCCACGGCCTGCCACCCCAAGATGAACGAGTTTTTAACCAACTACAGTTCCGACCACACTTTGCTCTGGGCGTTGTTAATCATCGGCGTTATGGCCGTTTCGGCGGTCGGTCTGCACCTATTCTGGAACGCGGTATTCCGGTTGGTCGCCGCCCTGCGCGGTG
Organism: SAR202 cluster bacterium; assembly: GCA_009392095.1. GTDB lineage: Bacteria > Chloroflexota > Dehalococcoidia > Lucifugimonadales > UBA3495 > UBA9611. Next base: position 8,743 of record VFHF01000084.1, on the reverse strand, counting down.
GACTGACGAAAACCCCTGAGGACGGCGGCTAGCATGTGGTTCCCCAATGCTGAAGTTGCCATCAATCCAGCTCTCCTCTTGCTTCTGGGCGTCATGGTTGGGACGCTGAGCGGATTCTTTGGCGTGGGCGGCGGCTTCCTCATCACAGGGGGCTTGCTGGTGTTCGGTGTCCCACCGGTATTCGCCGTAGGCACCGGTCTGGCCTTGATCATGGGTTCCTCGATCATCAACACGCTCAAACACCGCCACCTGGGCAATGTGGACCTGCGCTTGGGCTTGATAATGCTGGTCGGCACCCTACCGGGCGTTTTTCTGGCCGAACAGCTGAACACATCTCTTGAAGAGGCCGGGATTATCGGTCCGGTCATACACTACGTCTACATAGTTTTCCTCGCTGTCCTTGGCAGTTTCATCGTGTACGACCACGTCAAGCAACGGCATAAATCCGCCACGGCCAACGGCGAGATCTCGACCGCCTCCCTTGCCAGGCGGGTACAAAACATGCGCATCCCGCCCCATGCGATATGGCTTCCCGGTTACGGCAAAATCCCCACATACGTACACCTGCCTGTATCCCAGATTGACCAGCTTTCAGTGTTCATACCAACGATCGTTGGTTTCAGCGTCGGCTTTTTCGCGGGGCTGCTTGGCGCCGGCGGAGGCTTCTTGTTGATGCCGGTTTTGATCTTTGGGATGGGGGTTCCCACCACCGTGGCCATCGGCACCGACCTGTTCCAGATCATCGTAACCGGCTCCTGGGGGACGTTCATCTATTCACTGTCCCACAACGTGGACCCATTGATGGCGATAATCATGTTGGGCGCCGCATCTGTCGGCTCCCAGCTAGGTACCACCGCCACGGCGTTCGTTGAGCCAGCCCGAATACGTATCCTCTACGGCGTAACGATCTTGGGCGGTTGCATAGCAGTAACTCTAGAGCAGGTGTCAACCTTCTCGGAGGGGATCGAATTTCTGTCAAACGTAGCTTCGGTGGTGCTGCTCTCAGTAGCCGGCGCAATGTGTTTGATCATCGCCGTCATGATGATCAGGGCTAAGCGGGAGATACGGGAGCTGGCCCCAACAGACGACTAGCTGTTTGACTAACCGACCAGTTCCCGGACCGTTTTTTCCACCAGCTCTTTGGGCACATCGCTGCGGACCACTGAGCGGCCCACTTCTTCCAACATAACCCACCGGTTGGAGCCACCCTGGCTCTTCTTGTCTAGGGACATCCCGTTCAGCATGTCGATGACGTTCACTCCCTTTGCCGACGTCGGCAGGTTGAACCGCTCCAGCAAGCGGCGTTGGCGATCCACCAGGTCTTGCGAGTGCAACCCCATCTCCTGGGCCATGGAGGCCGCGCCCATCATCCCCACGGCAACGCCTTCGCCGTGTAAGAACCGGCCGTATTCGGTGGATGACTCTAATGCATGTCCAATGGTATGGCCGTAGTTCAGCATGATTCGGATGCCCAACGTCTCTCTTTCGTCCTGGCTGACCACGTTAGCCTTGATGGCCATGCTGCGGCGGATGACCTCCGTTGAGATCTCCGGCTCGACCTCCATCAACGCCTCGGCGTGCTCCTCGAAAACGTCAACCAAACTGGCATCCAGGATGAAACCGTGTTTGATGGCCTCCGCCCAACCCTCGGCCAGTTCCCGTTTGCCCAGCGTAGATAGAGCCTGCACGTCGGCGAACACACCCATAGGTTGGTAAAAGGCCCCCACCAGGTTCTTGGCTTGGGGCAAATTCACGGCGACCTTACCGCCAATCGACGCGTCCACCATGGCCGCCATGCTGGTGGGCACCTGCACGAACGGCATTCCCCTTAGGTAGGTGGCGGCAACGAACCCGCCTAGGTCTCCGGCAACACCGCCGCCGACACTGATGATGGTGTGGCCACGTTCGGCTTTCAAGCCTGCCAGCCAGTTGTAGATGCCCTGGGCCAGTTCAAAGCTCTTGCTGGTCTCTCCAGCGGGGATGATGAAGCAATGGGCCGGGATACCCCGTTTTTGCAGCGCCCGTTGGACGTTTCGTCCGTAGAGGTTCATCACGTTGGCATCGGTGATGATGTAGGCAGTGTTGGTCAGCCCTAGGTCCGTGAGCCGGTCCCCCATAGTACCGATGGTCCCCCACCCGGCGACAACTGGATAGGAACCGCCAGAATGATTTACTTCCGCCGCCAGGTCAGTATCGGCCATTATCTGGTCTCCGTTCTAAGCTAAAGGCGTGATTCGCCTGATTTTTTCCAACCTTGATATACGAACGATACAGTACGTTCGAAGAAACTGGAACTGCTAACAGAAGTTTTGAGTTACCCAGACCGACTCTTCGGCACCGATCACAATGCTCAATCCTTACCGGTCGTAGATGTCGGCCAAGATATTCTCTCGGTGCCCCGGACTGTTCATCCATTAAAGGACTACTCGAGCAGCAAGTTCATCAAGCGTCACATAATTTCGACTTCGTCAGTTGAATGACGAATCTAGGAAACCCTGAAAGTTATTCTCTCCGATCCCCTCGGCGAAGAAATTGCCAAAATCTTTCAAACAGATATAGCCAAGCGCCTCTCCGCGTTCGGGTGTATCCTGGCCGGCAAGGTTTTCGTGTCCAAAGAAATTGTTCAATGCCATATCTTTAATGTAATTCAGTGCCACCTCACGAAGCGCGGGGTCTTAGGTCAAAACAAGCAGTGATTTCAGTTGTCGCTCGACATTTATCTGTCGATGGGTCTTTTCAGCGAGTGGAATCAGCCCTAATTAGGTGAATCGGGCCGCCAGGAACACCGGAACAGATATCACAGAATCGAGAGTAGTTTTGCGTCGACACAAAACCGGGCGAATCATCGCGGGTTGGGTCCGCCGGTTCAAACTTGAAATTCCCGGCTTCGCAATCAGGGCATCCGGTCTGATAGCGTGCGTGTCCATTCAAGCAAATCGGTACTGTTCAAAATCAGATCTTCAAAATCCCCGGCCCGCATATTTTCAAGATGGCCTGGGCCACTTGGTCCGGGGTTAGGTTGTCTGTTTCGACTGCGTGGTGGGCTTGGGAATAGGCCGGCATCCGCTGGGCAAGAAGTTCTGTGATGCGTTCCAACGAGTTGCCTTCGCCAAGTAAAGGCCGCGCCGGGGCGTTGGGGTTCCCGCCGGTCACTCTCCGGTGAATGGTCTCTGGGCGGGCGCTGAGATAGAACACGGTGCCGCAGTCCAGCATCGTGCGACGGTTCTCATCGTCGATGAACGATCCTCCGCCCGCAGCGATGATGCGGCCGGTCTCTAAGCAGATTTCTTTCACCACCGACCGCTCCAGTTCTCTGAAGGCGTCCTCTCCTGAATCCCGGAAGATATCGGCAATTGGTTTTCCGGCCCAGGCGACGATCTCGTCGTCGGCGTCCCAGCGGGTCCACCCGCAACGACGGGAAAGGGCCCGTCCAACGCTGCTTTTTCCCGAGGCCATGAAACCCACCAGGATGATGTTGCGAACTTGGTCCGACTGCATTCCGAATAACCTATGAGCTGGCGGCGGGTCTAGTCAGGCAGCCGGGTCAGGTGCATCCGCGACCCCATGCTGGTGTCGGTCTCAAAGTACAACACCTGCTGGCCAACTGAATTGGTGTTGGGCGTGTCTGAGACGAACTTCAGACCGTGCGACTCGCACTCGCCGATGCAGGAAGGGATATCGCCCACCACGTAGCCCACGTGGTCCATCGCATGATCGGCGCCCATGGTGGAGGGGTCTCCGGGCTCGATCAGCTCCACCTGGACCTGACCAAAGTTCACAAAGGCGTTGCGCCCGCCGCTGCGGGAGGGTCCACCGCCCAGGTGCTGGCCGTCAAAATTGTCCACGTACCATTTGATAGCTTCTTCCAGGTCTTTGACCCGGTAGCCCGCGTGGACGATGCGCTCAATCTCTAGGCCGTTATTGCCTTCCAAGGGCTCGCCGGGCAACTGGGTGATGTGCATCTTTACGCCGTTCGTGGTTGTGGAATCAAAGTAGAGCAACGTTTGACCCAGCACGTTGACGTTGGGCTTGTCGGAGGCAAATTTGAACCCTCGAGCGGTGAGGTCGTCGATCGCCTTATGGATGTCGGCAACGACGTAGCCAACGTGGTGCATGGTTAGAATTTCGGTGGAGAGACCGGATTTGTCCTCAGGCTCCAACAATTCGGCCTCGGCATTGCCGAAGCGCATGTAGGCGTTCCTTCCGCCGCTGGGCATGGCATAGCCCTTACCCAAGGGTCCACCGCCCGCATTGACTGCGCCAAAGGACTCCTCGAACCAGGCAACTGCTCGGTCCAGATCTGGGGTCAGGTACCCCATATGTTGAATCTTCTCGAACATAGTGTCTCCTTGAAATTAACGCCTGCGGAAAGACGGCCGGGGGCTAATCTGGGCGGCCGGGGGCTGGGAAGTAGCCGGAACCGGTGCAGAACTCCACCCGGTTGCCGTCAGGGTCATGGGTGAACATGAAACCCTGGCCATCGTATCTAACGCCGTGGCGCGAGATCTCATAGCCGTTCTCTTCCAGAATCTTCATAGTGCCTTCAAAGTCCTCGACCTCAAATGCATGGTGGGTGTTTTCCGGCTTCACCGGGGCTTCTTCGGTCTCGATCAGGTGCACCATAATCCCGTTGTCCAGTTGCAGCCAGGTGATCTCCGGATTGGGGACCTGGCTCTCGATCTGCTTGATGCCCAAAAGCTCGTTGTAAAACTTCATGGCCCTGGCGGTGTCTTTGACCATGGTGGTGACGTGGTTGATCTGTTTCGTCTTGATCTGTCCTGGCATGTGACTCCTCATTTCAGGGGGTTCGTTGGCGAATATTGGGATAAAGGCAGCCCTTGACCCTGAGCCTAATTATGCCACAAAGCGGATGTCTTGAGCAGGCGTGGTGATGCCTGGGTACGTCTTACCGCGCAGCCCCGGTCATAGTTGGTTGCCAATCACCACCAGAACCACACCGCCAACTGCGAGCAAAGCTCCGAATAACAACCGTTTCGTAACCCGCTCCAACCTGGTCAAGAACACATGGGCTAGGAACAGGGTGATCAATGGGCTGCTGGAAACGATTGGGCTGATGACAACCACGTCCGCCCGCTGCACCGCGAAGTACAGGGAGATGACCGCAATACCCGAGGCGATGCCGGCCAGCGCGACCCAACGCAGCGACCAAAGATTCTTCGAAAACCCCTGCCCCTTTTCGCGGTGGACGCCGCTGTGGGCAGTGCTGGCGCCCACCAAAGGAGCCAGTACCAACATGCCCACCAACATGCTGAGCATCGTAATGACGAGAGGCGAATCAAATACCTCCAACGTCTGTTTGGCCATCACGTTGGTGGCCCCGTAGGATGCCCCGGCGCCCAGGGCCATCAGATAGCCCAGCACGAATATCTTGTCGCCCCGCCATCCTTCCAAGATTGAGGTGCCGCTGGCGAAGATCAGGCCGCCAACCACGCCTGCGGTGCCTAGCCCGACCAGAAGGTGCAAGCTCTCCCCGGTGAACGCCACGGCGAATAGGGCTGCAAAAGGCGCCTGAGAAGCCACGAACAGACTAGCTCTGGAGGCGCCAATCAGATTGACCGATAGGAAGTTTTGGGTCCGGCCGCCGAAATAGTTAACTATGCCCAGACCCAAGATCCATAATAGGGCGGCCTGAGGGATGGAGCCGATGTCCGAGAACGCGAACAACAGAGCCATGATCCCGGTAAAGAGAAAGCTGAAAATGAGGGAAACCATAACCCCCGGAAGGGGGAATACGGCCTGCAACCCCTGGCGGGAGAGGACTGCCGAACTGGCGAACCCAAAGGCGGCGAGTATCGAAAAAGCAACAGCAGCCATCGGGCTGTCTAGGCCTGCCTATTGCTTTCGATGGCGCTTTCTATTATCGACTGGAAGATCAGGTTGCCATCGGTGCTGCCAAGGATGGCTTCGCAACTCCGCTCTGGGTGGGGCATCATTCCCAGCACGTTGCCTGCTTCGTTGATGATACCGGCGATGTTGTTGGCTGAGCCGTTGGGGTTCGCCTCATCTGTGGCCTGCCCTGAAGCGTCACAATACCGGAAGAGCACGCGTCCGTCTTTTTCAAGCTGAGCCAGGGTGGCCGGGTCGGCGAAGTAGTTGCCCTCACCGTGGGAGACGGGCACATCCAAGAGCTGCCCCTGGGTGCAGGCCTGAGTGAAGGGGGTATCCGTACGCTCTGTGCGCAGATGGGTCGGCTGGCAGCGGTACTCCAGGTGATCGTTGGGGAGCAGCGCGCCGGGCAAAAGGCCAGACTCGCAGAGTATCTGGAACCCATTGCAGATGCCGATGGCCGTCCTGCCGGCTGCGACAAATTTGTTCAATGCATCCATAACCGGGGAGAAACGGGCCATGGCGCCAGGACGCAGGTAGTCGCCGTAGGAAAAGCCCCCGGGCAAGATCACCGAATCAAAGCCGTCCAGGCTGGTCTCGTCATGCCAAACGTACGCGGCGTCTTGGCCAAGGACGTCCTTGACCTGATAATAACAGTCGGTCTCGCTCCAGGTGCCAGGGAAAACCAGGATCCCAAACCGCATACTAATCTGAACCCATCAGGACAAAGACTCCAAGTACTCCGTGGCCATCTGGTTAACCACGGTCCCATCGGCTTTGCCGCGCACCTGGGGCATCAGCTTGCCCATAAGCTTGCCCTTGTCCTGTATCGAGACCGCGCCAACCTCGGACACAGTTGTTTTAATCAATTCCATCAATTCTTCAGCGGACATCTGGGGCGGAAGGAATTCCTCTAGGACCACCAACTCGGCAGCCTCTTTGGCTGCCGCGGCCTCACGGCCCCCTTCCTCAAAAGCCTTAATACTGTCGCGCCGGTCGCTGGCCTGTTTGGTGGCCACCTCAATCACACCGGCGTCGTCTAGTTCCTTCTTCTGTTCCTTCTCAACTGCTAGAACAGCGTTTTTGAAGAAACGCAGGGCATCCAGGCGCGCCTGGTCGTGGCTGCGCATGGAGGCCTTGATGTCCTCTTCTAGTTTTTCTCTGAGAGCCATCTTCAGCTCCGATTCTGGTATATCTCTATAATTCGGTCAATCCGAGTGCCGTTACATTCTACCCCTTGAGCGGGGCGCGGGGAGTATAGATGGCAGTGAAATTGGGTGTCAAATAATCAAATTTCACAAAATTGCCTGCCAAAACGGGATGCCCACGAGAATCGAGGCTCAACCGCTTTGCTTACCCTCTCTTTCCCAAGGAAAATGATTTTGCTATACTCGCGTTGCTCTTTCCCATCCCTGGGGACGGGTATGTTTTTTTAAGGCGGGCTATTAGGGATGCCGGCATACGCCGTAATCGGCGGCCAATGGGGTGACGAGGGTAAGGGGAAAGTTATTGATTACCTTGCCGGGGACGTTGACAGCGTAGTCCGTTACGCAGGCGGCAATAACGCCGGTCACACCGTCGTCAACGATAAAGGCACATTCCAACTACATCTGGTTCCATCGGGCATCTGCTGGCCCAATGTGTATGGAATCATCGGCAACGGCGTTGTCGTGGATCCCGACGTGCTGGTCGGCGAACTCACCGAGATCGCAGCACGGGGCATAGACACCAGTAAGCTATTCATCAGCGAACGCGCCCACGTGATCATGCCCTACCACGTTGTCCTCGACCGACTGGAAGAAGAAGCTAGGGGCGACGCAGCCATCGGCACTACCGGCCGTGGCATCGGCCCAGCCTACATGGACAAGACCGGGCGCATGGGAATCAGAGTTGGCGACCTATTGGACTGGGATACTCTGGAGCCCTTGGTGGCGCAGAATCTCAAGCAGAAGAACGCCCTGATCACCAAGATCTACGGCAGCGAGCCCCTGGCCTTGGACGACGTTTTGGCCAAGTGCCGCATCTGGGCGGACCAGATGACACCCTACGCGAAGGCCACCGAGCAATTGGTCCAAGATCTGCTCGCTCAGAACAAAAAGGTGCTGTTGGAGGGCGCCCAGGGCACCCTTCTGGACATCGACCACGGGTCCTACCCGTACGTCACTTCGTCATCTCCGTCCATCGGCGGCGCCTGCACCGGACTGGGCTTGAATCCCCAGGCCATCAAGGGAGTGCTGGGCGTGTTCAAGGCCTATTCGACTCGGGTCGGAAGCGGGCCAATGCCTTCGGAAATCAACGACGAAGAGGCCGAGGAGATCAGGGAAAAGGCCCAGGAATTCGGGGTAACCACCGGCCGCGCCCGGCGTATCGGCTGGTTCGACAGTATCGCCGCCAGATACAGCCAGTTGGTCAACGGGTTCACCGGACTGGTGCTGACTCGGCTGGATATCCTCGACGAGTTCGATTCGGTCAAAGTGTGCGTCGGTTACGAAGTCGACGGCAAGCGTGTGGACCGGTTCCCAGCCAACACCGGGTTATTGGCCCGCTGCGAGCCCATCTACGAGGAACTGCCCGGCTGGGACCAACCCACCGCCAGCGCCACCGAACTTTCCCAGCTACCGGAGAATGCCTTGGCCTACGTCAAGCGCATTGAAGAACTCGTTGGATGCCGGGTCCAGATCATTTCCACCGGCCCCAGACGGGAAGAGACCATTCAGGTAGAGCCGGTCTTCACCTAATCGGACTTCCACATGAACGACAAAAATCCCCGACGCATCCAAGGCGCCGGGGATTTTTTTATTAACCTGTACCTGGCCGTAATCTCTTAGGCTGAAACCGGAAGGTCAATGTCGTACTGGTCCAACAATTTCTCGATCTGGGCCGCGGCCTTCCCGCT
>VFHF01000083.1 GCA_009392095.1 SAR202 cluster bacterium | reverse complement strand
AAATTGTTAACGAAATCTGTCAGATTAAAATAAACATCCTGTGTAACACGATCACATCAACGCTTAAATACGTTATTCATGTAAAACTCATTGACGAAATCGACCATGCAGTGGTAAAATATTCCCATCAACCTGAGGCTAAGTAACCATGCCACAACAAATTACAACCGCACCTACACCTGAATTAGAAAATACTAAAGCTGTTGTCGAAGTTTGTCGTCACCACTGGGTGATTCAGCCCGCCGACGGCCCGGTAAGTAATGGCTCCTGCCAGATCTGTGGGGAAAATCGCAAGTTTAAAAACTACGTTGAATCCGCCACCTGGGGCGACAGCCGTATAGCCAGCAAGAACTCCTCCGCCACTGTCGAATCGACCTCTGATGACGAGGACGGCCGGAGCACGGATGGGGAACGCGAGTCTGCGGACGAAGAGGTCTAAGCTGAGGTTTAACCTCGATGCAGAAGAGCCTCAGCATCGCGCTGACATAAGCTTTAGACTTTGACCGGCCGGTCAGATTTCACCGAGTTTCGGTGGCAAAATGACCAGCCGATTTTTATTTCCCCAAAATCCGTACTCGGACTGCTGCAGGTTCTTGTCCGGTTACGGCCATAGACAATCCGAAAATAACGGGGTTTTTCTTTAGGCCTTCGGACTGAACAGGGTTTATAATAGCCACTGCCAGGGGACTGGGGATTCTAATCGAGTGGCCCCGACTTGGTTTGATGCGGATTGCATGTCCGCGTTTTTGTGGGGAGGAAGGCGGGACCAGTGTTCACGCACTTGCACGTTCACACCGAGTACAGCATGTTGGACGGCATCAGCCGTATTCCTAACTTGGTCGCCCGTACTAAAGAGCTGGGAATGGAATCTCTGGCCATCACCGACCACGGCACCTTCTACGGGGTGGTCGACTTCTACTCGGCGTGCAAAGAAGCTGGCATCAAGCCCATAATCGGCTGCGAAGTCTACGTAGCCCACAACAGCCGCTTCGACAAAGACCCCTCCGAACGCAGCCCCAATCACCTAGTCCTTTTGGCCCGCGACAACACCGGCTACCGCAACTTGATGCAACTTGTCACCAAGGCCCATGTGGACGGATTCCACTACCGCCCCCGAATCGATAAAGGGATCCTTGAAGAATTCGGCCAGGGCCTGGCAGTCCTGTCCGCCTGTCCATCCGCCGAAGTCCCGCGGCTGCTAGCCGACGGCAACGATGAGGCCGCAGCCAAAGCGGCTGGATGGTACAAAGAGCGGTTCGGCGACGGCTATTTCTTGGAGATTCAGCGACACGAGCATGTTCCCCAATTGCCCAAGATCAATGAGGGCTTGATTAATTTGGGACAAAAGCTGGATATCCCGCTGATCGTCACCAATGACGCCCATTACGTCAATAAAGTGGAATCTCCGCTCCAAGATATCTATATCTGCATCCAGACCAGCACCACCGTGAATGATGAGAAACGTCTCCGGATGGAGGACGACTCCTATTATATAAAGAGTCCTGGTGAGATGGCCCAGCTTTTCCCAGATTTCATGCCCGCATTGGAGACCACCCAACTGGTGTCTGATATGTGTAACGTGGAGCTGGATTTTGGCCAGACCCACCTGCCCAAGTACCCGACGCCCGATGCCATGGACGCTGACGAATACTTGGCCAAGCTATGCGAAGAGGGCTTCCGCCGTCGCTATCCCCACCCGACAGCAGAGGCCGAGAAACGGCTGCGGTATGAGTTGGACGTCATTCGGCATACCAGTTTCGCCAATTATTTCCTGGTGGTCTGGGACATCATAGATTTCGTCCGACGCAGCGAGATTCTTTACGGCGTCCGGGGCAGCGCCGCCGCCAGCGTGGCCCTGTACTGCCTGGGGATCACCGATGTAGATCCCTTGGAATACCGTCTGGTCTTCGAGCGCTTCCTCAACATGGAACGCAAAGAGATGCCGGACATTGACTTGGACTTCCAAGACGACCGCCGGGATGAAGTCCTCCACTACGTCATTGAACTTTACGGCAACGACCGCGTGGCCCAGATCATTACATTTGGGACCCTGGGTGCCAAGGCGGCCCTCCGTGACGTTGGCCGTGCCCTGGGCATGGGCTATGGGGACGTGGACCGCATCGCAAAGATGGTCCCGTTGAAGGCCCGCACTCTAGAAGACGCCCTGCGGGTTAGCCCCGAGCTAAAAATGGCCTATGAGCAAGAACCCGCCGTCACAAAACTTGTGAATGATGCACAGGGGTTGGAAGGTATCGTCCACCATGTAAGCACCCACGCCGCCGGTGTCTTAATCGCAGATGAACCTCTCACCGAAACCGTGCCACTGCAGCGGCCGGCCAAGGGCGATGAGAACAGTCCGGTTTTGATGACACAGTTCTCCATGGACCCTGTCGCTCACCTGGGCCTTTTGAAGATGGACTTTCTCGGCCTGACCAACCTGACCATCCTCGACCGGGCCGTCAACTTGGTGCGGGAATACCAAGGTGTGGAGATCGACCTGCAGACACTGCCTCTCGATGACGAGAGCACATTTGAATTGCTTTCATCGGGCAACACCAACGACCTGTTCCAGCTTGAAAGCGCTGGGATGCAACGCTACATCAGGGAATTGAAACCCTCTAATCTTGGCGATATCGCGGCTATGATCGCCCTGTACCGCCCAGGTCCCATGGAAAATATCGAGACCTTCATCAATGCGAAGCATGGCCGGACGCCCATCGCCTATCCCCATCCAAGTTTCAAAGAACTGCTGGACGAGACCTACGGTGTAATCGTCTATCAAGACCAGGTGTTGCTGATCTTGCAGCAGTTCGCCGGTTACACCTTGGGCGGGGCAGATATCGTGCGGAAAGCAATGGGAAAGAAGATCGCTTCCCTGATGGCCGAAGAGCGGGTTAATTTCGTGGCTGGAGCCCAAGGAAAGGGCTATGAAGAGGAAGTGGCCATTGAGATATTCGACCTAATCGAGCCGTTCGCTGGTTACGCGTTCAACAAGGCCCATAGCGTCAGCTACGCCATGATTTCTTATTGGACGGCCTATTTCAAGAACCACTACCCCGTCGAATACATGGCTGCGGTTCTCAACTCTAGATTGGATAACCCGGAAAAAACCCTGGGTTCTATGAATGAGTGCTTCCGGTTGAATATCCCCATATTGCTGCCCGACATCAACCGGTCGGAAGAATTTTTCTCCATCGACCATCAGACAAACGGCCAGCGTACAGACAGCCTAGATGAAGGCAAGGCCACCGGCCCTGGACTCCGGATAGGACTTGCTGCTATCAAGACGGTGGGAGAGGCTGCGGTTCGCCCCATAGTCGTAGAACGCAAAGAGAATGGGCCCTACAAGTCCGTCGATGATTTCAGCCGCCGTGCTGGTGCCTCCGGTCTGAACCGCCGCACCCTTGAAAGTCTGGCCAAAGCCGGGGCCTTCGATAGCCTGGCGTCCAGAGGGTCGGTGATCAACGCTCTGGACCAGATCGCCGCCACGGCCCAAAGAGAGGCGCGCACCCGCGACTCTGGCCAGAGCAGCATGTTCGACGGCGCTGAAGCACCAATCGAAGACGGCGGAATGAGCGGGATCGTCCTGAGCACCCCCGATGTTTCGGACCAAGAGAAGGCTGCTTGGGAGAGGGAACTTCTTGGGATGACCCTGTCCCACAACCCCCTCATCGCGCTGGCTGCACTGGAGATTGAAGGGGTCTTCAACTCCCTGGAACAACTGGGCGAAGAAAAACCTGGCCAGCCAATCAACGTGCTGGGCTATATCTCCTCGATCATCGAACGCACAACCCGGGAAGGCAAACGCTTCTTTATCGTCAACCTGGAGGTCCTAGGCGGAATCCTGGAGGTAATGGTTTGGCCTGACACCCTGCAACGTACTGCTGAGATGTGGCAGGACGGCCGGTTAGTGATGCTCAATGGAAAGTTGAGGTCGCGTGGCGACCAAGTGTCCTTCGCTTGCGACTCGGTGATTGAGTATGATCCCGAGAACCCGTTGGCGATGCCGGCGCCAACCCCCGCCAAGTCATGGAACGGCTCTAAGAATAATGGCGACACCTATAACGGTAGCGGCAATGGGAACGGGCACAAGAACAATGGCAACGGGGAAAACGGCGCAGCCGCTGAGCAGAACATAAACGAGAAGAAGGTGCAAATGACCACAGGCAACAACATTCCATCGGAACCCCAGAAGGTCGTCCGCTTGGCAGTAACCGAGTCCGATGATCCAAGCCGTGACGCCCATCTGTTGAGAGAAGTCATTGGTGTCCTATTGGAATTTCCAGGCAGGGACCGGGTAAACCTGGATATCCGCACCGGGGAAAAGGTGGTCCGCATGGACCTGCCGGTGGTCAGCACCGGTTATTGCGAAGATCTGCATGGCCGTTTGGAAGAACTGTTAGGACCTGATACGGTGGCGGTCCATCAGGAACTTGGCCTCGGCATGGACCTATCAGCCGAAGTGCCCGTAACCATGCCACTTGAGCCCGCCCTGCTGGCTGAGGCGGCTATCGATGCAACCTCCGTATCGGCCCCGCTTGAGGCCATCACAGACGAGCCGGTAACGCCGGTTGTGGAATCCGAGGCCGAAGTCCCGGTTCCGGAGGCTACGGTTTCCGTTGCCGCGGAAGTGTCTGCTGCTGTTGGCGCTGATAGTGCGGGGGATGAACCGCCGTTCTGATGCTTGAGCAATTTTTGAGGGCGATTCACGCCTGAGAGACCATCCATTTAGCCAAAAGATTCGGAAACACTAGTGATTTTCTCATTAGTTTTACGATTTCCTCCGGTATCAGCGACAGTATGACGAACACGCCTCTACCTTTCGCACAAGAAGCCCCTAGACCGGTGATTCTCTGACGTTGGAAAACTTGACCACCTTTTAACCCGCTGGTAGACTGCGCGGAACGTTTGCCCAAGGCTGAGGCCATGCCTGCAGGCAGCGATTCGGATCTGTTTCCGACACGTCAACCACGCCGGAAGAGACAATGCTTAAGTACTATTACGGCAAGTCAGATGAGCCGTTTCCCGTTGGGTCAACCCTAACGTATTCCCAGTATCTTGCGCCTCGATCCCCTGCCGAAATTCGTTCGCGCGACGAACATTCCCTCCCCTGGGTCACATAAATCACACCCCCAACCGCATAACCCCAGTATCCCGGCTTCCCCAATACCCGCCAGATCAATGGCGACTAGCAAAATCCGAATCGAGTACCGATATAGAAACTTGCGGTCAAAATTAGGCTGAAAATATCCCTGGA
>VFHF01000082.1 GCA_009392095.1 SAR202 cluster bacterium | reverse complement strand
TGTTAGTCAGAGACTTCTTATCTGACCTCAAACGTCTCCGACCCGAATATCTAGAAGATCCAAAGACAGAGGAGTTGGGATTCCGCGGATTCTTGGAAGATACGGTGTTAAACGAAAAAAATGGTGACGTAGACACGGAAATCGACCAATGGAAACAATTGGAATGGGGTATAGCCAGGGTCGAACGCGAGCGTTTTATCGCTGAAGGCCGATTCCAGGCGTCCGATAATACAGACTGGGAACGATCAGCAGACAAAACCTATTTCGAGAACCAGGAGAACGATATCCGCTCCAGAGCCGCGGATTTATACGCAACTCCGGAAGGAAAAACAGCGTACGATTTGTTCGTTAAAGGTATAAATGTACAGAACAAACTGCAATTTCCCTGACATGTGTGGAGGTATTAGAGGTGGCAACGGGGAATAGTAAACCAAGGCGTGGTAGGGGTTCGATTATTAAACGAGGGAGCTTTTATTCGATAATCGTGAATCTCCAAGACAATTCTGGGAACCGAACCCGAAAATGGGAAAGCGGATTTACTACTAAACGGCAGGCCGAGAACCGACTGGGCGAATTATTGACCCAGATCGAGACTGGATTGAACGTCCAGGCTTCCCACACTGCGTTCGGTCAGTTCTTGAATGAATGGTTAGAACGCTACGTGTCCAAACGTGTACGGGGTAGCACTATGGACGGCTACCGCCAGAGAGCGAAACACATCGTGGACGGCCTCGGAGACGTCAGTATCGTCGACCTTAGACCAGACCACCTGATTGAGTACTATGACTCCAAATTGTTGAATCTGAGTGCCAGTACAATAACGAAGCACCATCACCTTATAGTTGATTGCCTCTCTGACGCCGTCAAATGGAATCTAGTAACCCGTAATGTCGGAATTGCAGTAGAACCTCCCAGAGCACCAAAAAAGGAGATGAAGGCGCTCTCGGTGGGCGAAACACACCGATTCCTAGATAACTGTACAACTGAGCCGTGGCGGACCATATTCCACACACTTATCTGGACTGGAATCAGACGGAGTGAACTTCTGGGACTGCAATGGAACGATCTCGACCTGGACATGGCCCTCATGACGATCCGCCGGTCACTCGTTCGCTTGCAAAACGGCACTTATGTTACGGACGAGCCAAAGACATCGAGTGGCGCAAGGTCTTTGGACCTGGCCCCTTCTACCTGTCTAATATTGAAACAACATCGAGCGGGCCAAGAACGGGACGTAGAGCTATTGGGTATCCCACCTTCCCAGGCTAACTTCGTATTTGGCCACCCTGACGGCACGCCCAGGACTCCATCCACGGTTACCCAACAGTTCCGCAGGATTGCTAGCAGAGCAGGTCTTTCTGGAGTCCGGCTTCACGACCTCCGGCACACCCATGCTTCGTTGATGCTCCAGCAGGGAACAGACATCAAGACGATTAGCACCAGGCTTGGGCATTCCAGTGTCGCTTTCACCATGGACACCTATGCTCATCTCTTACCCGGCATGCAGAAGGCAGCTATGGAAAAGTTCGAAGAGGCGTTCGCAGTAACCGGGCAAAACTCTTAAAAGGTCGATTATTTGGCGAATAAGCAACAACCGAAGAGCCAGGAGTCACAAACATGAGATCGGAACAACACGAAGCACTAATAAGAATGGGTACGCATCGATTCGTTAGAAATATGTTGCGCAGCATGACCGTCTTGCTAACTATCCCCTTTGTTATATTTTTCTCAGTGTGGGGATCTTTAGAGGGCAAATATACGACGGATTGGGTAATGAGCCCTCTAACTATTGTCGTTGGAATTGTTTTTAGCGTAATAACCCTGATCGTCGCCAGGATTTACTATAGAAGAGACGTGACAGCGATATTTGAAAGCTTTGCTGAACCGGCTCCTCCGGACTCCCAGACCCCCCCTATCAATCCGATCTATTGATGAGCGGAGACGTTCGCAGTTTTCAGATAAGAGTTCTTGTGTTGGCGAGGTTGAATAATTAGGTTGCAGTTAGGTTGCAAAGCGGGGCGAATAACCCCCCCTGAACAATTCAGGGGGGGTATTTTTGTGCCTGTATTTTGGTAGGGCGTAGGGGATTTGAACCCCTGATCTCCGCCTTGAGAGGGCGGTGTCCTGGGCCGCTAGACGAACGCCCCACACATGCAGCGCCAGACCCTCGGCCCATGAGTAAGTCCAGCCCGATAATGCTATCAAACACGGCTATGGTTGTAAATCATGTCCGCCACTGGAATACTCACCGCCTGACCGTGAGGAAGCTACAAAAGCTCCGGCGTAAAAAACCCGGCCCGAAGACTCGGGCCGGGTTTCGTTTCACACGTTATGCCTGCCTTCGCCAGATTACCACGCCTAGTTGGTGGTGAAATCACCGAACATGGTGAAGTTATGGCCGGGGAAGGTGCAGACAAAATGGTAGGTGCCGGCTGATGGAGCGGTGAAAGTCGCCTCACCGGACTCGCCGGGGCCGAGAAGAATCGTGGACCCGATTATCCGGGAATCGCCTACCGGAAGCCAGTTGTTGTCTTGGCCGGCGGCCAGACCGTCGGTGGCCACGGCATCTTTGGTACCGGCCTCGACCAGCACCCAGTTATGGGCGTTGACGCCTGAGGAGTTGTTGAAAGTCACCACAACCTCGGAGCCTGCCGCAGCGGACAAGGCGCCGGTAGCGAACTTCAGGTTGTCGCCGTCAACATCGATAGCTATAGCCGTTGGGCCATCGCCTCCGCTTGTGGACGCCGGAGGACTGGTTGGGGGGACCGCAGTCGGCGCGGCTGTCGGCTCGGGTGTTATCTGGCCGGCTAGCACCGTGGGTGGCGGCGCCGGAGTTGCCGTGGCGTCGGGGTTTGCCTCGTCGCTACCGCAGGCGATAGCCAAGAGCATAACCGCGCTCATGATTCCAACAATTATTACGAGTGGTTTTCTCACCGTTTGGCCTCCGTTCGAACCAGTTTGACCCTGAAGATTTAGACATCTGAACACTTTGTTATTTTTATCACAATCGTTGTCTGGGTGTCAACGCGTCCGCACACGATTTAGCTATGCCGGCCTAGATGCAAGGGAACGTTGTGGACTATCATACCGCCAGAAAAGTGCGCCGGAACCAGTTCGGCCAGGAGTTCTCGTGGACATCGGCAAATTCCCTCCTTCATTACTGGAAAAACTGCTCAAGAAAACCGGGATAACAGACCCTCGGGTGCTCCTGGGACCCGGCTTGGGCGAGGACGCCGCCGTTCTGGACCTGAGCGACACGTTGCTGGTGGCCAAGAGCGACCCGATAACCTTCGCCACCGACCGTATCGGCTGGTATGCCGTGCAGGTGAACGCCAACGACATCGCCTGCACCGGGGGCGTCCCACGCTGGTTCCTGGCCACTTTGCTGGTTCCGGAACACTTTACCGAGGACCAGGCTGAAGATCTGTTCACGCAGGTTTTAGATGCCTGTACCGCCATCGGGGTGACATTGATAGGTGGACACAGCGAAGTCACCTATGGGATCGACCGGCCGTTGGTCTCAGGCACGATGCTGGGCGAGGTGGCCCGGGACAGCCTGGTGAAGACCGGAGGCGCCCAAGAAGGGGACAGTATCGTCGTAACAAAAGGCATAGCCATCGAAGGCACCGCGCTGTTGGCGTTGGAAAGGGCCGAAGACCTCCGGAAGGCCGGCGTCAGTGGTGACATAATTACATTAAGTGCAGAATTGCTAAATACTACTGGCATAAGTGTAATCGTTGACGCCCAAATCGCCACCGCCACTGCACAAATACATTCCATGCACGACGTCACTGAAGGCGGACTCATCACTGGGCTGCGGGAGGTTGCCGCGGCTTCAGGGTTAGGCTTGGCCATTGAAGAAGGGAGCGTGCCGGTGCTGCCGACAACCGAGACTGTCTGCCAAGCGTTGGGCCTCGACCCACTAGGACTACTGGCCTCCGGGGCGATGATCATTACACTTTCACCCGCCGAAGTACCGTCGTTAATCGCCGAATTGGAGAAACAGGGAATCGACGGCTGGGAAATTGGGATGATGATGGCGCCGGAAGAGGGGCTGGTCTACATCGGGCGTGAGGGCGAAGTTGAGCTTCCTCAGTTCGGCCGCGACGAGCTGGCCCGGTACTTCAGCCAAACACCAGCCCAGATTTAGACCGCTGCGTGTCGTTCGTTTTTAAGGGGTTAGGACCGGTTGAAAGGGCGTCGTTACAGCCGGGTAGGAATTAATGGTTAGAAATCAAGAAGCCAGTTCTTTGATCGCTTCGGCTGCCCGCTGTTGGGCCGGCACGGTCAGCGACCAGTCGTTCCCCTGAGCGATGAACATGTCGCGCTGCTTCTTCATATGAGAGGCGAAGTTGGGGGCATCGTAGGCCCCGTACTCGCGGCAGACCTCGATCAGGCGCTCCTTGGAGAACACCGGCTGTCCGCCGACCAAAAGGCCACCAACGCCGAGCAGCAAAGCCAGTTTTACCTGCTTCTTGGAATTGGTCTTTTCCTTCAGGTCTTTGACGATAATACGATATGAGTCGCCGTTCAAATGATAGACCCGTGAGATGGATGGCCCAGGTATTTGGTACTGGTGCAAAAATATGATTCCCCGTTCGCCAGCCTCTTGTCTGGCCGGGCTATTGTCGTTGTAGGACCCATTCGCAGAGACTGGGGAGCGCTCATTGCCGCCATCACTTTGGCCGGCGCCATTACAGACCGCTGGATAACCAACGCTGTTGCCAGTCTGAGAGGGAAGGGCGTCGGACTGGGCTAGAACCTTGATCAGGGCCTGGAAGCAGGGGATCTGATATTTCTCAGGGCATCGTTCCGACAGCCTCACGGCTTCGTCCAGATGCTCTGCTACGTTCTCGAACACGCCGCCCTCCAATCACCGCCAGCGAACTATTGATATCCGCTTGAGGTATTCGGCCAAGATTTCGATCCTACGGATGATGTCGATTAGTGATGCCTTTGCCCAGTATATCGCCGTGGATATCCCGCTTCAATTATTTATGACCCTCCAAATGGCCATAAATAAGAGGCCCGACATTCCACCGCATGCCGGGCCTCTATCCTAATAATTGCCTAATCAACAATACATTTATGCTGGATAGGTCAGCCCTCGTAGACATTCAGGGATTGCCGGAGCTGCTCGGAAGTGATGTTTCCGCCGCTGATCGTTATTGCTACCTTTTTGCCCTTTACCTTTTCCGGGTACCTAACGGCGCCCGCCAAAGCAGTGGCGCCGGCGCCTTCCGCCAGGGTGTGG
>VFHF01000081.1 GCA_009392095.1 SAR202 cluster bacterium | reverse complement strand
GGCGCCGGTACCGGGGCGGTAGTGGGCAAGTTAGGCGGCCGGGAGCGGGGGGTGAAGGGCGGTATCGGTTCGGCTGTCATCACCCTGTCTACAGGTCAAACCGTTGCCGCCGCGGTGGCGGTGAACGCTGTCGGCGGCATCTGGGACTACACCAAAGGACAGATCCTAGCCGGGCCCCGCAAGGCCGGCGGTGGGTTCGACGACTCAGTTGAGTTGCTTCTGCAGGGCGGAGCCAATGCTGAGGCCGGGCCGGTCAACACGACTATTGGGTTGGTCGCCACCGATGCTTGGATAACCAAAGAAGACGCGAACTACCTCGCCCGGATCAGCCACGACGGGCTGGCCCTGGCTATACGACCTTGCCACACCGATCGGGACGGCGACACCATGTTCGCCATGGCCACCGGGCATAACCAGTCCACCGTGGACCTCACTGCGCTTGGCGCAGCAGCCGTTGAAGTAACGGCACAGGCAGTGCTCCGGGCGGTCAGGTTGGCGACCGGCTTGGGCGGCATCCCGTCCGTCAGCGAACTGGGCGCCTAGCGGGAGAGAATACGTAGAGAACACGATGAGAGTGATCAACACCAACAAAGAGATGTCCAGGGCTTGCCGCGAGGCCGTAAAGCCCGTGGGCCTGGTGCCGACCATGGGCGCTCTGCATTCCGGGCACCTGAGCCTGATCGACCAAGCAAGGGCCGACAACCTCACCGCCGTCGTGAGCATCTTTGTAAACCCAACCCAGTTCGGAGACCCAAAGGACCTGGAAAAATACCCCCGCGACATGGAAGGCGACCTGGACTTGCTGCGCCACCATGGAGTTGATCTGGTCTATGCTCCTGCTCCAGAAGAAGTTTATCCCGAGGGGTTCGATACCTGGGTGGACGTGGGGTCGTTGGCCGACAAACTGGAGGGGATCCACCGCCCCGGCCATTTCCGGGGGGTTGCCACCGTCGTGTCCAAGTTGTTCAACGTCATGCTCCCGAACCGCGCCTACTTCGGCCAGAAGGACGGCCAGCAGACCGCGTTGATTCAGAAGCTGGCCAGAGACTTAGATATGGGAGTGGAAGTGGTGGTGATGCCGACCATCCGTGAATCCGACGGCCTGGCCATGAGCAGCCGCAACGTCCAACTATCACCGGAGCAACGCCAAGCTGCCCCAGTCGTTCACCGGGCTCTATGCCAGTCGCACTTGCTCTGGATCCAGGGAGAACGAGACGGAGATACACTGCGGGATGCCGCGAGGACTGTGTTGCAGTCGGAGTCCAAAGTGGAATCCATAGATTATGTCAGCGTGGCCGGTATGTTGACCCTGGATGAACTCGAACGGGTCGATGGCCGGGCCATGGTATCAACCGCGGTGCAGATGGGCGCCGTGCGATTGATAGACAACATCGTGTTGGAGTGACAGATGGTGGGCGAACTACTGCCCCTATCCTAACCTTCCCTCGGACAGGGGAAGGGACTAAATTCCTTCCTGCAGGGTTGTCCCAGCGTTTGAAACCCAGTTTATCTGTCGCCCCGAGCGCAACGAGAAGTCTCTTTGATTTGGTGGGAACGATTTAACCCGCAAAACGAGATTCTTCGCCGGCCTACGGCACTCCTCTGAATGATATTAAAACGAGCGCATTTCGTTGGCCGGGAAGTAAATTTGTCCTCTCTCCCTCAAGAGAGAGTTAGAGTGAGGGTGAAACGCTATACACAGCCACAATCAGACTGGAAGCTTATTCCGACGGAGGCCGCTAGCCTTGACTCAATTCTCTGACGGCCGCAGTGAGTGACGGGAGAACGGACTCCCAGTCACCGACCACTCCGTACCGGGCCTCTTTGAAGATGTTGGCTTCGGCGTCCTTGTTGATGGCGACGATGACCTTAGCTCCGGAGCAGCCGGCCATGTGCTGGCTGGCGCCGGAGATGGCGACCATGATGTATAGGTCGGGAGTGATGGTCTTTCCGGTCAGTCCAACCTGGTAGCTTGAAGGCACCCAGCCCGAGTCCACGGCGGCCCTGGATGCGCCAACCGTGCCACCCATGATCTTGGCCAGTTCTTCCAGATGGGCGAAGGGCTCAGGCCCACCAAGTCCCCGTCCACCGGAGATCACTATGTTGGCGTCTTCCAGCTTCACGCCTTCTGCCTCTTCGATCACCGTGTCTACGATCTGGGTCAGGGCCATGGATGCGTCCAGCTCGACTGAGAATGAAACGACCTCGCCGGTACGAGAGGAGTCTGCCTCGTTGGGTTCGTAGGCCTTGGGGCGGATGGCGGCGATCTGGGGAGTTTGGTCACAGCTCACAACGGCGATGGCGTTACCGCCGTAGACCGGCCGGTTGGCCAGCAGCTTCTTCTCCGTGGCGTCCACCGATACTTCAAGACAATCTTGGGCAAGTCCCACTCCCAATCGGAATGCCAACCGTGGGGCCAATTCCCGGCCCTCGTTGGTTCTCGCGATCAGCGCCACGCGGGGGGAGGCGTCTTTGCAAAGGGCTTCCAAGGCTGTCAGGTAAAGGTCAACCTGATAATCGGCCAGCAACGGATGGTTGACCGCGTAGACCTTCTGGGCGCCGTGGGAAATGGCCTGTTGTGCAGGCACGTCCAATGTGTCTCCCAACAGCGCGACCGACAATTCTTCGCCCAGATCAGCGGCTATTTTCTGACCGGCCGCCAACAACTCAAGGGTTGTGCTGCCGATCTCTCCGCCCGAGGCGTCACCAATTATCAGTACTCCAGTGGCATCAGCCATCATGGCCTCCCGTGCCTTTCGATTCATTCTGGCCGCAGAACGTAGCCGCCAGATTTAAGTCTATGTTTAATTGGGTAAGGGCTGTTAGATGATTTTATCTTCCCGCAGTTTCAGGGCCAGAAGACGGCCAGAGTCAGCCGGATCCTCTCCTTCTATGATCTCGCAGTCCTGTTCGCTCACCGGTACGAATAAATCCCGCAAGGTGATACGAGAGGCCGATTGGGAAGCGTCCAGGCCCAGGTCGGCGGCGCTCCAGATTGTCGGCTTCTTCCTGGTGGCGGCCATGATACCCCGCAGAGTGGGGTATCTGGGCTGGCCCAGTTCATTGCTCACGGTCACTAATGCCGGTAGCGGCGCTTCAACCACTTCATAACCGTCGGCGATGATCCGCTCAACACGGACCTTGCCGTCTATGACGTCTACCTGTTTACCCAGGGAAATGCAGGACATGCCGAGAATCTCAGCTACACCCAGGGGCACCTGGGCGTTGTCCCAGTCGGATGCTTGCCGTCCGCAGATTATGAGATCGAAGCCATCGAGTTTCCGCACTGCCGCCGCCAGTAATTGGGCGGTTAAGAAGCTGTCGATGGTGTTCTCAAAAGCGTCGTCTTGCAGGAGGACTAATTCGTCGGCCCCCATCGACAAGGGTTTTTTCATCACGTCTAGGGCGAACTCGGTACCAGTGGAGATCACGGTTACCGTGGCTTCCTGAGCATCTTTGATCTTGAGGGCGGCTTCCACTGCGTTCTCGTCGAAGCCATTGACCACCGGTGGGATGTTGAACGGGGGAACAACTTTCTTGGACCCTTCGTCGATCCGGAACGCCGCCATGGGCATCTCCGGGTCGATCACCTGTTTTGCCAGTACACCTATCTTGACAGCCATAGCTCTCCTATTGGCAAACGGCCCTTTAGGGGCCGGAAACGAGCCTGCCGAAGCTTTGTGAAAGGTATCACCAAGCACCCCAGGTGTCAATTGAAACCAAGACTGGCCAGGCAGGCGTAATTTTATATGAGAACCCGCCAAGATGCTATAATTCGGCGTGTCTGGCCGGGTTATGAAAGTCTCCTTGGTGAGAGGTCTTATCCATTATGAACACTGTTAAAACATTCTTCTTGATGATTGTCATGTCGGCGCTGCTGCTGTTGGTTGGCGCGATGCTTGGCGGAATTGGCGGGATAATATTTGCCCTGATTCTGGCCATTGTCATGAATTTCAGCGCTTACTGGTTCTCGGACCGCATCGCTTTGAAGATGACACATGCAACCGAGGTCACTGAGAACGACGACCCAGAGTTATACAGCATCGTCCGAGAGCAGGCGTCGTTAGCTGGATTGCCGATGCCCAAGGTCTTTGAGATCGACTCGGAATCGCCCAACGCCTTCGCAACGGGCCGCAATCCCAACCACGCCACGGTGGCGGTCACCACCGGCATCCGGCGAATATTGACCCGCCAGGAACTGGGCGGTGTGCTGGCCCATGAGATGGCCCACGTAGGCAACCGCGATACTCTGATCATGGCGATGGTCGCCACCGTTGCCGGCGCGATCTCCATGCTGGCCATGTTCGCGCAGATCTCGGCCATGTTTGGCGGAATGGGCGGCCGTGGACGGGACAACAATTTCATCGGACTGCTCATCGTCGCCATCGTGATGCCCATAGCGGCCGGCATGGTCCGGGCTGCAGTCTCGCGGACCAGGGAGTACCAGGCGGATGCCACGGGAGCGCACACATCCGGAGACCCATTGGCGCTGGCCAGCGCGCTCCAGAAACTGGAGTCGGCCTCGCAGAATCGCCCGTTGAAGGTGGCTGAAGGAGCATCCCATCTGTTCATCGTGAACCCACTACGGGGAGCCAGCATGGCCAGGATGTTCTCCACCCACCCGCCGATGGAAGAACGCATCAGGCGGCTGCAAAACATCAGACCAAACTACTAACCGTCATCGAGATCGAGAAAAAGGCCCGGCGCAAACTGCGCCGGGCCTTTTTTATTTCCTCGGACAGGCCATAAAAGGGGCGTGGGTTAACTATTTCACCATGCTAGAATTCGTGAAAATCGGGGTTTTTGATCGGGGTCGAGTTGGCCAGGATGCTATCGAACGAAATGGATATATAAGGCTTGATATGGGCTGTTTAACTTCCATCCTCCGCGCCGGGGTGGGACTCGTGCTTGGCGTGGTCATATTCGTAGGATTTTTGACCTACCTGATTCTGTCCAATGTTTCCGACAAACTTCTAACCGTTGAGTTCTACACCGACACCATCGCGGCTGAAGACACCTACAACCGCATCTACGACAAGGTGCTGGTGGACGATGAATTACTGGAAAAGACCCAGGAATTTCTGGGCGATATCCAAGTCGTCGATCATCGAGACATCGTTGACCTGCTGCGCGAGATAATTCCGCCCGCCTACATACAAACAGAGGTCGAAGACGCGATCGAGCGCACGATCGACTACATCAATGAGGACGCGGAAGAACTTGAGCTGTACGTGAACCTGGGCGAACCGCTTGAGAACGTGAAAGATGTCATGTTCGGCTATCTGGACCGCCGGATCGACGAATTGGAGATGGAAGAGACCCAGGGATTCCCAGACTGCACACCGGACCCCATAAGGGGACTGGCAGACCGCTACGTGGAGACTTTCCAAGGATTAGCTGAAGGTGCTGTGCCCGAAAGCATACCCTCACTTAAGCAGATCGCGACGCCATGTCGGGCCATAGTCTTTAAGTTGGCGTTTGGCAGCCTGGTTGATGATACGTCTTTGAGTGACGAGGTCAAACAGAACCTAAAGGATGGCAAGGGCGATCTCAAGCTACCCTTCGCAGCGGGTGACACCCTGGAAGTTTTAAAGGTTTCAGCCCGAATCATGGCCGAACCGCTGATGGATGATGCGATCGCCCGGGTGAGCGAGGACTTGGGCGCGGGCGACCGTCTGGATCTGATTCAACAGATAGGTGAATGGAACCCGGAACGGTCTGAGGCCCAGTTAAGAGACGACATCGACAAAGGCCGCGACTGGATCGCCAAGGCCAGCAATTTCGGAGATCTCACGTCGCTGCTGATGGTCATCGGCGGTTCTGTCGCGATGGGTTTGGTGTTCTTCCCCGCTCTGTCCGGGATGTTGCGCTGGCCAGGACTGGCGCTGCTGATAACTGGCGCCTTCTTATTCATAGCAGTCAAGGTTGCCGAGAGTGAGGTCTCAGACAGGTTGACCTACGCAATAGAAACCAGCGCAGATAAGGTGTCGGACATACCGCCGTCGGTTACCGACCTTGGTGGAGATATCTTGATCTCTTTCGGGTCTCAGTTAACAGAAGGGTGCGTCGGCCCCACACTCACGTTGCTGGTAATCGGAGTGATCTTGTTCGTTTCGTCATTCTTCACGATCATCCTCAAGCGGTTCATACCTTTTGTGAAGTAAAGGCGGACCCACCGTCATTCCGATAATCCCGCTCTAGGACGGTCGCCATTCTAAAAAAGCGCGATGGGGCTAACCGGAGACCCGGTCACGTTGCGAAGGCGCAGAGGAGCCAGGGTCAGCATGAACTCGTAGCGGTTGCGTTGGGCGCAAGCCTCGGCCAGTTCTTCCAGGTTTGCGTTGTCAATGAGCCATAGTCCTAGCGTCACCAGGCACATGATGTGAAGAGGCGAGCCGATCGTGCTGTAGTGAGAAGGCCGGAAGTCGTTGGAGGTGTCGGTGCCCAGCATCGCAACTCCACGTTCTTTGAACAACGGCGTGCAGGCTACCTGGCAGGCGGTCATGGGCTCTAGGGCCTTGGCCGGGGGGTTGTCCAACCGCATCCGGTAGTTGCCTGTGCGGACTAGAAGGATGTCTCCCTCTTCGATCTTGATGCCCTGGGCTTCTTCAGCTTCCAGCAAGTCAATCGGCATCACCGGTTCGTTCGGGTCCAGATAATCAACCCCCCGGAGCTTTGGCAGGTCCAGCAGCACGCCTCGGGTGACGATGCCTGCGTGGGCGGCCTCAATGGAGTGGGTCTGGGCGCCCTCTCTGGATGTGATCATGCTGGCCGGCTTCCCGTTGTACAGGTGTCCTTGCCAGGAATAGTGGGACATAGCGTCGATGTGGGTGATGCTCTGGCCGTGGAACACCATCCCGATGAATTCGGCCGCTCCCCGGCGGGTGTACTGGCGTTCAGGTGTGTCCTCGATCCGCCCTTCGCCGCTGTCCACCATGAAACGTTGTACTTGGAATGTGACGTCAGCATGCATGTCGGTGCTGATGGGACGGGCGCAACTCACTGGGACGCCGTCTTTCACCAAGGCGGCTGCCTGCCGGCGTTTGGCCGGTGTGATCAGGTTCAGACAGCCTAGCTGGTCGTCATCGCCCCAGCGGCCCCAGTTGCTCAAAGACTCCATCCAGCCCAACACCTGGGCCTCGTCAGGGATCTGCCGGGAAGTTACCTGAGCCATCGGTCCGCCTCCTGCCTGTATATCTGGATGAGTCATTCTACAACGGGTCCTACCGGGGTCAACCATGTACGTGAAAATGCTAAAGCTGAGAGCCGATGAACGAGGGTGAGCCGTTCAGAAAATTCTTAACATTCACAGCTCTTTTCCCTTCGAGTTGGACGGTTTTCAACCCCAGGAAGCCTTTTGTCGTCGCCACGGCCGCCGGAAGATCGGGATGATCTGTCGCAACCACCGTTCCCGGCTCAAATTCCGCGGAGTCAGACGCTACGAACGCGACGGAGATAAGTTTGAGGCCGCTGCCGTTCCAATTCGTAAAAAGGCCCGGCCATGGTGTAAACGCCCTTGCCCTCCGTTCCAGTTCGTCAGCGCTCAACGACCAGTCGGCCGAGCCGTCGACCCGCTCCAGCTTCCGGGTGACAGAGGCCAACGATTCGTCCTGGGGCTCCGAAAGCAGTTCCCCTGATTGCCATTGGGGAAGGATTTCTCTTAACAGGTTCCCGCCCAGTTCAAAGAGAGCCATGGTTAGTCCGTCTGTCGTCTCGCTGCCCTTCAAAAAAAACTCGTGCTGAGCGATCAGGGGGCCAGTGTCCATCCCCTCGTCCAGCAACATGATTGTGACCCCGGTGACCTGATCACCATCCAAGATTGTGGTGGCCACCGGAGACGGGCCACGGTGCCGGGGCAACAATGACGGATGAATGTTTAAGCAACCCAGTGGGGCCAAGTCGAGGATCGGCTTGGGCAGCAGCTTGCCGTAGGCGGCGACAATTATCGCGTCTGGCTGCAATGCCGCCAACTCAGCTTTGGTCTCGTCCGAGCGAAAATTGGCCGGCTGAAAGACCGGTAACCCATGCTCTTCGGCGTAGTTCTTCACCGGCGAGGACTGTGCTATACGCCCCCTGCCGGCGGGGCGGTCCGGCGGGGTGTAGACGCCTACGATCTCAGAGCCATCCAGGCAAGTCATGCCCTCAAGCACAGGGACGGCGAAGGTGGGGGTTCCCATGAAGACAAGACGCATAGGGCAAAAACCTTGAGGCGGGTATCGACAGCTGGTGATGGCAAAGTGGATCTAATTCGCTGTCAGAAACGAATAATTGCCTTGACACTGAAAAATCCCTGTTGCTAAAATACCTTAACCGCTTGGCGGAAATAAATGAAGGAGGTGAAGCATATGGATGATAGTTTAATACTCAGGGGCGATGGTAGGCATCAGTCTGGACACGACGAGGTGATCGTTTCGTAGCGGATAGCTCGAAATAGAAAACCCCGTACGTCGGGCCCAGGCCAATGTCTACCATCGCCCCTCGACCCAGGATTGTACCCAGTCGGGCGAACAAGCAACCCAGAGTTGGCCGGGCCCGATTTTGCGCCCGGCGAATCCGCCGGTTCTCTGAGTTTAAGGAACAACATATTTGTGGCTTCCTACATGCGATGGGAGACCGTTTCACCTCTACTGAAACAACGCCACTTGTTTGACAATGAATTACCCTCGCCGTAAAATCGTCAGGCATGGGAGCCGCATTAAAGGCACCCAGGAGAATAGGAATTAGATGATTCGGATTCGGCTCGCTCGGGTTGGCAAAAAAGGCCGACCTTCTTACAGAATAGTGGTAGCAGACATTGCAGCACCCAGGGACGGTTCTTACCTAGAATGGATCGGGAACTACGACCCGATGCAAAATCCCCCCGCGGTTACCTTGAAGACTGAGCGTGCCGCCCATTGGCTAAGCATGGGCGCGATTCCTTCGGACGCGGTTGCCAGGATCATGGATGCGAACGGTTTGATGGAACGCACTCCAACCCAGAAAACCGCCGTTAAGAAGTCTGGCGAAGAGGAAAGCAGTGCCCCCGCAGCAGTGGCTGCCCCCGCAGCAGTGGCTGCTCCCGCACCCGAAGCTACAGCAGATGAGACTCCCGAAGAGGAGGCCGCGCCAGCGGAAGAAGCCTCTGCTGAAGAAGAGCCGGAAGCCGAAGAAGAAGCCCCCGTTGACGAAGAGGCCGCTGAATAACAGCGTTCTTGGACTTAACCTCCTCCCCGCACCACTGAAAATTATATGAAAGAACTGATTGAGTACATCGCCCGTTCGCTGGCCAGCGACCCCGATGCCGTGGTAGTAACTGAATCCATCGAAGACGGCCGCACCGTCTTTCGGCTCCAAGTTGCCGACGAAGATAAGGGCAAGGTTATCGGCCGTCAGGGCCGCGTTGCCCAGGCCATGCGCGTTCTTCTGCGCGTGGCAGCAGTAAAAGACGGTTCCCAAGCCGTCTTGGAAATCGTATAACTCCCTCCGCTCCCTGGCCCTGCCTCTTGCCGTCTTCTGGATTCAGCCATGTCTGATTCTTCCGTCCCCCATGGCCTTGTGGCCGTGGGTCGTATCATTGGCGCCCACGGAGTTGAGGGCGAGATACGAGTGAAGGCCACTAGCGACGTTCCAGGCCGATTCGACGAGGGTACTAGGCTCTTCGTGTCTGAGGATGGCATCGTTCCCGAAAAGCGGACATACCGGATAGATAAAAGCCGTACAACTGGCTCCAAGGGCAACGATGTGTTGATCATCTTGTTCCAAGGATTTCGAGACCGCGATCAGGCCCTGCGCCTTTCCGGACTCTGGCTCTGCGTGGACCAGTCCGACGTACCATCAGCCGAAGAGGGCGAGTTTTTCCACTACCAACTCATCGGTCTGAAGGTCCGCACGGTAGAAGGCGAAGACTTGGGAGTAGTAGAAGAGATCCTGGTGACCGGAAGCAACGACGTGTATGTGGTCACCGGTGGTGAGAAAGAGGTCTTGGTGCCTGCCTTGAGCAAAGTAGTGCGCGAGATAGACATCGATTCTGGGTTCATGGTGGTCGATTTACCCGAAGGTTTGCGCTGAAACCGCTTTGACCCTTGCTTTGGCCTAGTGCTAAAATCGAGGCTGAAAGATACCATCTGAAATCGATGAATCAAGCGCTTGCGGAAATGACTGGCCGCCTACGCAGGCCTATCTCCTCAGGAGGTCGGAACTATGTCAGGTCACTCTAAATGGTCAACCATCAAGCACCAGAAAGGCGCCGCCGACGCCAAGCGCGGTGTCCTGTTCACCAAGATTAGCCGTGAACTTACGATTGCAGTGAAGAACGGCGGTGGGGCCGACCCGGATATGAACTTCCACCTCCGC